>NZ_RZSG01000043.1:0-18932 GCF_003997725.1 Mesorhizobium sp. M4A.F.Ca.ET.050.02.1.1 | reverse complement strand
GCCATAGTCGGTCCCTTCGCAAGCGGTAAGACGACACTTCTCGAAGCAATCCTCGCCCGGACGGGCGCCATTCCCCGCCAGAATCCCGTTTCATCAGGCAGCACAGTTTCCGATCATTCGGCCGAGGCCCGCGCCCACGCCATGAGCGTCGAGGCGACCTTCGCCACCACGGAATTCATGGGCGAGCAGCTCACCTTCGTCGATTGTCCCGGCTCGATCGAGTTCGCCTTCGAGGCCGAACCGGTGCTTGCCGCCTGCGATGCCGCCGTTGTCGTGGCCGAAGCCGACGAGAAGAAGATCCCCGCGCTGCAGCTCATCATGCGCAAGCTCGACGATCTTGGCGTGCCGCGCATCCTGTTCCTGAACAAGGTCGACAAGGCGATCGCCGGAGTGCGCGACACGCTGAAGATGCTGCAGCCGGCAAGTTCGGTGCCGCTGCTGCTGCGCCAGATTCCGCTGCGCAAGGACGGTGTCGTCATCGGTTCGATCGATCTCGCGCTGGAGCGGGCCTACATCTACCGCGAATATGCCGAAAGCCAGGTCGCTGACATCCCAAGCGACGACAAGGCTCGTGAGCTGGAAGCCCGCTTCTCCATGCTGGAGACGCTCGCCGACCATGACGACCAGTTGATGGAGCAGCTGCTCGAGGAGATCGAACCGCCGAAGGATGCCATCTTCGACGATCTCGCCGCCGATCTTCGCGCCGGCGCGGTGACGCCGGTGCTGATTGGCACCGCCGAGAAGGGCAATGGCGTGCTGCGTCTCCTGAAGGCGATCCGCCATGACGCGCCCGACATCGAGGCGACCCGCAAGCGCCTTGGCGCGCCCGACGGCAACCAGACCGTTGTCCAGGTGATGAAGACCATCCACACCGCCCATGGCGGCAAGCTGTCGGTCTCGCGGGTGCTGTCCGGGCAGCTCGCCGACGCGGCCGAGCTTTACCTCTCGAACGGCGAAAGCGCCAAGGTCTCCGGCATCTACAAGATGCTTGGCAAGGATCAGCTGAAGCTCGCCTCCGCCAAGACCGGCGACACCGTCGCGCTGGGCAAGCTCGACAACGTCAAGACCGGCCAGACGCTGAGTTCGGTCAAGGGCGGCAGCAAGCCGCTGGTCACGCTGGAGCCACCGCAGCCGGTGTTCGCCTTCGCGCTGCGGCCGAAGGAGCGCAAGGACGAGGTCAAGATGTCGGCCGCCATCCAGCGCCTGGCCGAGGAGGATCCCTCGCTCAGCCTGCGCCACAACCAGGACTCCGCCGAGACTGTGCTGTCGGGACATGGCGAAATGCACCTGCGGGTCGTGCGCGAGCGGCTCGAGGGCAAGAACCAGATCCCGGTCGAGGGCCACGCTCCGGCCGGGCCCTATCGCGAGACGATCCGCAAACCGGCGCAGCAGCGCGGCCGCCACAAGAAGCAGTCCGGCGGCCACGGCCAGTTCGGCGACGTGGTGATCGAGATCAAGCCTCTGCCGCGCGGCACTGGCTTCCAGTTCACCGACACCATCACCGGCGGCGTGGTGCCGAAGACCTACATTCAGTCGGTGGAGACAGGCATACGCGACTATCTGAAATCGGGACCGCTCGGCTTCCCCGTGGTCGATGTCGCAGTCAATCTCTCGGACGGCTCGTACCATGCCGTCGACTCCTCCGACATGGCCTTCCAGATGGCGGCCAAGCTGGCGATGAAGGAGGGCATGGCTGCCTGCTCGCCGGTGCTGCTCGAGCCGGTGATGAAGGTCGAGATCGTCACACCGTCCGACGCGACATCGAAGATCATCGCGTTGATCCCGCAGCGGCGCGGCCAGATCCTCGGTTATGACGCGCGGCCTGATTGGCCGGGATGGGATGTCGTCGAGGCGACCATGCCGCAGGCCGAGATCGGCGATCTGATCATCGAGTTGCGCTCGGCAACCGCCGGCGTCGCCAGCTATCGGGCAGCCTTTGACCACATGGCCGAGCTTACCGGCCGGCTGGCCGACGAAGCGATGAACGCCAGCGGCAAGGCTGCCTGAACGGGACTTGTTGTGGCAGACACGCAAACGGCGCCCGGACTATCCGGACGCCGTTCTTATTGCGGACCGTCTTCCTGGGAGGCAAACGGCAGGTCCGCCGCAGCGGGAAATGGTTCGGACGCGGTAGCCGCCTGAGCCCGGTCCGTCCGAGTGATGCCCCCATCTCCCGGACCGACCAAACCGCGTCCTATGATCTGCTTATTCGATAGAGTGCGTCTTCGCCATGTTACCAGAGGTTACATGTCACTGTTACGTGGCAGTGCCGATCGATTTTCCGCCGCATCCGTGGACTGCGGGCAACAAAAAAGCCGGATCAATAAAGATCCGGCTGAGTTTGATTGGAAGTGCCTGTTGAGGCTAACCTCCAGAGGGGAACACTCGAGGGCGCTAATGGGAGGAGAACGCGCCCAGGAGATGATCTATATATGTGCTCATCATGCCCAAGAAACAAGCATCTATTTTGCAACACACGCATGCAAAAAGGCGCAGGCTGTGGTCCAACCCACTACCGGGCTCAATAGGACCAGGAAAATCGGTGGAATCGAGCGCGACTCAGAGTCAAAGTCGCTGCCGAAACCTTCATCAGGGTCGTTTCCAATCGGAAAATGCGAACGCCGCCAAATGATGTGGATTCGAGCAGCCCCAGTCCATTTTTGCGGCAAGGGCGCCTGATGCGTACATTTTCAGCAATCGCCGGCAGCGCGCTGTTCCTTGTCGTGGCCCCCGGCGTCGTTGCCGGGCTGGCGCCTTTTCTTTTGACGAACCGCTACCAGCTGCCGCTGTCGACGGTGCCGGCCTTCGTTCCTGTCGGCTGGGTGCTGGTTGTGGGAGCGACAGCCATGCTGCTGCACGCCTTCACCCGCTTCGCGCTCGAGGGCCTTGGCACGCCGGCCCCGGTGGCGCCGACCGAACGGCTGGTTGTCAGCGGCATCTACCGTTACGTGCGCAATCCGATGTACGTCGCCGTGCTGTCGATCATCCTCGGCCAGGCGCTGTTGTTCTCGAGCTGGACGCTCGTCGCCTACGGCGCCGTGGTCGGCGCCGCCATGGTCTCGTTCGTCAGGCTCTACGAAGAGCCGACGCTCGCCCGTCGCTACGGCGCCGAGTACGAGGCCTACCGTCGCGCCGTCCCCGGCTGGCTGCCGCGGCTGACGCCATGGCGCGGGTGATCCGACAAACCGGAGGTTCAGGTCAGGCCGGTCTCGCCTGGATTTCGACGCACCCTAGAAGGACCAGCTGCGCGCCTTGGCGATGATGAAATCGCGAAAGACATGCAGCTTGGCCTGGTTCTTCATCGCGTCCGGATAGGCGAAATAGGTATCGAAGGACGGCACCTCCGTCTCCGGCAGGAGCTGGATCAGGCCCGAATCCTTGTTGATCACGTAGTCGGGCAGCATGGCGATGCCGGCGCCACCCTGCACCGCGCGCTTGATCGACAGGATGTCGTTGATCTGCAGCGTCGGCACTCTTTGCCCATTTTCGAAATCGCCGACCGTCTCCAGCCAGTTTAGCTCCGACAGGTGCGACGGCACCGGCACGCCGAAGGTGACGATGCGATGGTTCCGAAGCTCGGCGATCGAGGCCGGTTTGCCGTATCTGCTGATGTAGGAGGGCGCCGCGTAGAGATGGAAATGCACGGTGAACAGGCGGCGCTGGATGAGATCCGGCTGCTGCGGCTGACGCAGCCGGATGGCGCAGTCGGCCTGGCGCATGGTGAGGTCGAGCTCTTCGTTGGCGAGAATCAGCTGCAGGCTGATCTCGGGATAGAGTTCGATGAATTCCTGCACGCGTTCGGTCAGCCAGCCGGCACCAAGACCGACCGTGGTCGTCACCCTCAGCACGCCGGACGGCCGATCCTTGGCCTCGGTCAGCCGCGATTTGATCGTCTCCAGCTTCATCAGCACGTCGTGCGCCGTGCGGAACAGCATTTCGCCCTGCTCGGTCAGCACCAGGCCGCGCGCGTGGCGGTGGAACAGCGCCACGCCGACATCATGCTCCAGCGCACTGACCTGACGCGAGATCGCCGACTGCGACAGGTGCAACGTCTCGGCGGCATGGGTGAACGACCCAGCCTCCGCCGCAGCGTGAAACACGCGAAGCTTGTCCCAGTCCAGCGCCATGGTTTCCCCTCGTATCGTTTTCTGGCGTCTGAATGAAAAATCAGGCTTTTAAACGGCTTTTCTCAGCCGTTTTGTTATTCCGCCGCCTCGCGGTGCACCTCGATCCCGGCGAGATATTTTTCAGCCTCGAGCGCGGCCATGCAGCCGAGTCCGGCCGCCGTCACCGCCTGCCGGTAGATGTCGTCGGTGACGTCGCCGGCGGCGAACACACCGGGCACGTCGGTGCGGGTCGAGTCCGGCGCTGTCCACAGATAGCCGTTCGGCTTCTGCTTCAGCTTGCCGACGAACAGCTCGACCGCCGGCGCATGGCCGATCGCCACGAACACGCCATCGACCTTGAGCCGCGTCACCTCGCCGGTCACGACATTGCGCAGCGTCAGCCCTTCCACCGAAGGCGGCAGCGGCGCCTTGCCGGGCTGCCCGGTGATTTCGTCGACGACCGTGTCCCAGATGACGCGCACATTCTCCTTCTTGAACAGCCGCTCGCGCAGGATGCGCTCGGCGCGGAAGTCGCCGCGCCGGTGAATGACGGTGACGCTCTTGGCGAGGTTCGAGAGATAGAGCGCCTCCTCCACCGCCGAATTGCCGCCGCCGACCACCGCGACATCCTTGCCGCGATAGAAGAAGCCGTCGCAGGTTGCGCAGGCCGAGACGCCGAAGCCCATGAAGGTCTGCTCGGAGGGAATGCCCAGCCATTTCGCCTGCGCGCCGGTGGCGATGATCAGCGCGTCGGCGGTGTAGGTGGTGCCGGAATCGCCCTTGGCCCGGAACGGCCGCACGTTGAGGTCGACCTCGGTGATGATGTCGTTGACGATGTCGGTGCCGACATGCTCGGCCTGCTTCAGCATCTGCTCCATCAGCCATGGACCCTGGATAGGATCGGCAAAGCCCGGATAGTTTTCGACGTCGGTGGTGATCATCAACTGGCCGCCCTGCTGCAGGCCGGCGACCAGCATGGGTTTCAGCATGGCGCGGGCGGCATAGATCGCCGCCGTATAGCCGGCTGGGCCGGAGCCGATGATGAGGACTGGCGCGTGCTTGGTGGTCATGAAAGCTCTCTGCTGAGGGCAGCCAAGGATTTTGATTAAAGGAAATCCCGCCCGATTGTCGCGCGTAATGTAAGTGCTGCCCGCGGCGCCAGCAAGGCGGGTTGGGATTCGTCCCCGGAAAGCTGCGCCGGCATAGCCGGCAATATCTCTCACCCTCCGGTCAAAAATCGTCGGACGGAGGGATGGCATGCATCGGAAAGTCTAATTACAAAATCACGAAAGATTCTTGCGCGCACGAAAGCCGACCATGCCGCTCAAAGCTGATCTCGACGCCATCGACTGGAAGATCCTGCGCGAGCTGCAGGATGACGGGCGCATGACCAATGTCGAGTTGTCCAACCGCGTCGGCATTTCGGCGCCGCCTTGCCTGCGCCGCGTCCGGCGGCTGGAGGAGGCCGGCATCATCCGCGGCTACCGCGCCCTGCTCAACGCGCCGGCGCTCGGCATGGATGTCGTCGCCTTCTGCCTCATCGGCCTGCATCATCAGGCCGACGCCGAGCTGAAGACCTTCGCCGAGCGCACGCGCGGCTGGCCGATCGTGCGCGACGCCTGGATGGTATCCGGTGAATCCGACTTCCTGCTGCACTGCGTGGCGAGCGACCTCGGCACCTTCCAGACCTTCGTCATCGAGGAACTGGCCTCGGCGCCGAATGTCGATACCGTGCGCACCGCGCTCACCATCCGTCGCGTCAAGGATGAGGGCCTGGTGGCGTTCTAAACCGCGCCCACCCGGCAATTAGGTCGCACAATCTGCGATAATCATTGCCCGTCATTAGCTTGCGTATCGCAAAACTGCCGTCCGCGGCCTTTTTGTTGAACCTGCCGCCGACCAGCCAGCCTTCCGCCAGCCCGGCCCTTCGACCGGCTTCCATGTCGTCGGCCTTGTCGCCAACGATGATCGATCGACCAATGTCCACACCCAACAAATCACGAGCACGCAAAAGCATGCCGGGATTGGGCTTGCGCATCGGATGATCGCCCATCGCCAGCTCACCCGTGCCACTCGAATGGTACGCACAGGCGAACACCATATCGATCCGGCATTGCTCGACTTCGAGAAGTGCCAGCAGCTTGGCATTCACGGCGGCGAATTCAGCCCAGCCGAAATAACCGCGCGCAATACCTGATTGGTTCGAGATGATAATTGCGGGAAGACCGACAAGATTGGCCGTTCGGATAACCGGTAGCATTTCCGGCCGCAGCACGATATCAGCGGGATCGCTCGGATAGCCGGTGTCGACATTGATGGTACCGTCGCGGTCGAGAAAGATCGCTGGCAGGCCAGTCGCAAAGGTCCTGTCGCGAGTCCGCTCAACCCAAAGACCGGGCTCATCGAGCGGATACGGCGGCTTGCTATCAGCCATTGCTGAGACGCGCTTCGACCGCCTCGCACAGATAATGGTAGAGGCACAGATGCCCCTGCTGGATGATCGGCGTCGAGATCGACGGCACGTTGAGCAGGATGTCGGTCAGCGGCTTGAGCTTGCCGCCGGTGTCGCCGGTCAGGCTGATCACCGTCATGCTCATCATGCGAGCCTGTTCGGCGGCAGCCAGGATGCTCGGCGAATTGCCGCTGGTCGAGATGGCGAGCAGCACGGCGCCTTGCGAGCCATGGGCCTCGACCTGGCGCGAGAAAACCGTGTCGAAACCGTAGTCGTTACCCCAGGCGGTCAGCACCGCCGCATTGGCCGGCAGCGCGATGACATTGTAGGCCTTGCGCTCCTTGAGGAAGCGGCCGACCAGCTCGCCGGCGATATGGATGGCATCGCTAGCCGAGCCGCCATTGCCGCAGATCAGCAGCGCCTTGCCTTGCGACAGCGCGGTGACGACCGTGCTCACGGCGCGTTCCATCTCGGCGGTAAGGTCGCGTTCGACCGTCGCCGTAAGCGCGGCCGCCGAGCGAACCAGATAGTCGTTCAGTGCGGACATGAAACCCTCAATTGGTAGCGCGCATCCTGCCGATGGTGCCGGTCGTGCTCTTGCCGGCGACGAGGTCGACCAGCACCACGCGCCCGCCGGCCTTCTGCACCACGTCGGCGCCGACCACCTTGTCGATCGTATAGTCGGCGCCCTTGACCAGAATGTCGGGCAACAAGGCTTCGATCAGCGCCAGCGGCGTGTCTTCCTCGAAGACGACGACGGCGTCGACCGAGGCTAGGGCCGCCAGCACGCAGGCGCGGTCGTGCTGGTCGTTGACCGGACGTCCCGGGCCCTTCAGCCGGCGCACCGAAGCATCGCTGTTGAGGCCGAGCACCAGCCGGTCGCACTGGCTGCGCGCCGCGTGCAGCAGGCTGACATGGCCGGCATGCAGGATGTCGAAGCAGCCATTGGTGAAGCCGACTGTCAGCCCTTCCTCTTTCCACGCGGCCACCATCCTGGCTGCCGCGGCGGCGTCGAGGATGGCATCCTTGTGCGCGACCGGCCCATGCGAGCGGAACAGCGCCCCCGTCAGTTCCTCGACCGTCAGCCGCGCCGTGCCGCGCTTGCCCACCACGACGCCGCCGGCGGCATTGGCGATTGTAGCGGCCTGCACACGGTCGGCGCCCGCCGCGAGTGCGAGCGCGAAGGTGGCGATGACAGTATCGCCGGCGCCGGAGACGTCGAACACCTCCCGCGCCTGCGTGGCGATGTGGCGCGCATCGTCGGGCTCGACGACGCTCATGCCCTTTTCGCTGCGCGTCGCGACGACGAAGTCGAAGCCATGCGCCGAGATCAGTTCCCGCGTCGCCGCCACGATCTCGTCATCGGCAAACACCGCGCGCCCCACGGCCTCGCCGAGTTCCTTGCGGTTGGGCGTGACCGCCGTCGCGCCTGCATAGCGGGCATAGTCGCGGCCCTTGGGATCGACCAGCACCGGCTTTCCCGCCTCGCGGCAGATCGAGATCAGCTCGCCGGCGACGCCGTCGAGCAGCATGCCCTTGCCGTAATCGGACAGGATGACGATGTCGGCGCGCGCAAGGGCCGTGCGGAAATGCTCGACCAGCGTCGATCGCTCGGCGGCGTTGAGCGACTTCACCTCCTCCTCGTCGAAACGCAACACCTGCTGATTGAGCGCGCTGAAGCGGCTCTTCGACGAGGTCATGCGGTCGCGCTGCTGCGACAGGCCGAATGTCTCGGCGCCAAGCTCGCCAAGCATCCGCATCAGATCGTCGCCCGCCTTGTCGGCGCCGATCACCGAAACAGGAATTGCGGCGGCGCCCAGCGAGACGATGTTGGAGACGACGTTGCCGGCACCGCCCATCGCCAGCATCTCGCCACGTCCGTGCAGCACCGGAATGGGCGCCTCCGGCGAGATCCGCTCGATCACGCCGCTGACGAAACGGTCGAGGATGAAGTCGCCGACCACCAGCACGGTGACGCCGCCAAAGCGCGCGATGGCGCGGTGCAAAGGTTCCGGGGAAGGCAGATGATGATTGATCATGTCACTGGCAACGCGCGGAAAAAGCCGTTTCTGAGGATGGTTCGGGGTTCAAATGGCTGGACGGTCGTTCATGGCGAAGCCGATATACCGCAATTCGAGCCAGCGCAACGGCGGCCGGGGGACGGGTCGCCGCAGAACCCCGGCCGGCCGTTCAGCTCTTCTGCAGGGCGACATGGACGCCGAGACCAACCAGCACCGCGCCGCCCGCGCGCTGCATCAGCCGCTGCGCGCGGCTCGAACGCCGCAGCCCGGCGATCATCGCCCCGGCCAGGAAGACGCACGCTATGTCGGCGGAGGAGAACATCAGGTTGACGAGGGTGCCAAGGATGACGAACTGCAGCCAGACCGGAAATGCCGCCGAGGCATCGATGAATTGCGGCAGGAACGCCATGAAGAAGATCGCCGTCTTGGGATTGAGCACTTCGACGGTGATGCTCTCGAAAAAGGCGCGGCGGGCCGATTTCCGCTCGATGGCGGGCAGCGCCGAGTCGCCGCCTTGCGTCCTGGCGCGGAAAAGCGAGACGCCGAGCCAAATCAGATAGAGCGCGCCGATGAGCTTGACCGCCATGTAGAGCGGCGGAACGGCATGGAACAGCACCGAAAGACCCGCTGCCGCCGCAAGGACATGCACATAGCCGCCGAGATGGATGCCGAGCGCCGCCGTCAAACCTGACCAGCGCCCGCGCGCCATCGTCTGCGCCGCCGCGTAGAGCATGGCAGGACCGGGAATGTAGGCGAAGATCGCCGTGGTGGCGAAAAACGCGATGAGCAGTTCGCTCGACGGCATTGCCTTGCTCCTGTGAATGATGATGTTCAAACTTCTGAGAAACCGAACGCTGCCACCAGCCGCTCGAAAGTCGGGGTGTCCTGCTTTTCACCGAAAGGCCGGACAAGTTGCCAGATGTCTTCGCTATAGAGCAGCAGCATTTCCTCTGTAGCCGCGACGAGCTCTATGTCCGTCGGAGCTGCGTAAAACGAGATTCCTTGGATACCATCGAGAGAAAGGGGAGCGTAGTGGAGCCGAAATTCGCCACTGCTGATTTGGATGCCATTCGTCGATGTCCCTTCGTACGGCTCAACAATTCGGCAAATGCGTCCGATCGATGACCTGCGCACCTTTTCGATCGGTTTTCCACGATTCTCGTCCGGCAGGGACACCATCCGAACGTAGGAACCGACAAACACCGCCACGCCATGTCTATCGGTTGGCATAGCTGAAGGATCTCCTGCCATTCACCAGTCCTGCTGCGATTAGACCAACCGCTGCCGGCTTTATCGACAGCCCATACTGCCTCCCTTATAAGGACCGGAATCGGAAGCAACCAGAGGCCTTCATGATCATCGTCACGGGCGGCGCCGGTATGATCGGCTCCAACATCGTCGCCGCGCTCAACGCCGAGGGGCACAGCGACAACCTCGTCGTCGACGACCTCACCGACGGCCACAAGATCGCCAATCTCGCCGACCTCCAAATCGCCGACTATCTCGACAAGGACGATTTCCTCGCACGCCTGGAGAATGGCGGGCTCGGCCGCGTCGAGGCCGTCTTCCACCCGGGCGCCTGCTCGACCACCACCGAGTGGAACGGCAAGTACATGATGGACGTCAACTACGCCTATTCGAAGCGGCTGCTGCATGCCTGCCTGGCCTTGCGCGTGCCCTTCCTCTACGCCTCCTCGGCATCGGTCTATGGCGGCGGCAGCGAGTTCCGCGAGGAACAGCAGTTCGAGCGGCCGCTCAACGTCTATGCCTATTCCAAGAAACTGTTCGACGACTATGTCCGCCGCACCGTCTTCGACACCGATCATTCGCAGGTGGCCGGGCTTCGCTATTTCAACGTCTACGGACCGCGCGAGGCGCACAAGGGCGCCATGGCCTCGGTCGCCTTCCATCTGTTCAACCAGGTCGAGCGCGGCGAAAACCCGAAGCTGTTCGGCGCCTATGACGGGTTCGGACCCGGCGAGCAAAGCCGCGACTTCATTCATGTCGGCGACGTCGCCGACGTCAATCTCTGGCTGTGGAAGCGCGGCTCGAGCGGCATCTTCAACTGCGGCACCGGCCGCGCCCAGCCATTCCGCGCCGTCGCCGAGACCGTCATCGATACGCTCGGCAGGGGCAGGCTCGAATTCATCGACTTCCCCGACCACCTCAAGGGCAGCTACCAGAGTTTTACCCAAGCTGATATGTCCCGCTTGCGCGCGGCCGGTTACAATGGCCAATTCCGGACTGTCGAAACCGGTGTCAGAGACTATGTCGAATGGCTGAAAGCCCAGCGATCCTCGTGATCGGCCCACGTTGGGTGGGCGACATGGTCATGGCGCAGTGCCTGTTCTCGGCGCTGAAGGAGCAGTATCCGAACGCCGCGATCGACGTGCTGGCGCCGGCCTGGGCGGCACCGCTCGTCAAGCGCATGCCGGAGATACGCCAGCAGATCGATTTCCCGATGAAGCCCGGCGCGCTCGAATTCCGCATCCGCAGGCGGTTCGGCCGCCTGCTGCGCGGCCGTTACGACATGGCCTATATTCTGCCGGGAAGCTGGAAGTCGGCGCTGATCCCGTTCTTTGCCCGCATTCCGCGCCGCGTCGGCAACCTCAGGGAAATGCGCTACGGCCTGCTCACCGACATCGTGCCGCTGCCCGACGCGGTGAAGCGGCGCACGGCGCGCGCCTATTTCGGCCTTGCCCGCGGCGGCACCTTCCAGGCCCCGAAGCTCACCATCGATGCCGTCAGCCAGGCTGCCCTGCTCGACCGCTCGGGCCTAAGCGCGAAGAACTTTGTGGCGCTGATGCCCGGCGCCGAATTCGGCCCAGCGAAACGCTGGCCGAGCGAAAGCTACGCCGACCTGGCGCGCGCGATGATGGCAAGAGGCCTCAAGGTCGCGCTGCTCGGATCCAGGAACGACGCCGAGGTGACGGCCGAGATCGCCGCGCTCGCGCCAGGCGCCGTCGACCTAGCCGGCAAGACGCGGCTGGAGGACGCCATCGACCTCATCGCCGCGGCACGGCTGGCGGTGTCGAACGACAGCGGGCTGATGCATGTCGCCGCCGCCGTCCGCACGCCGATCGTCGCCGTCTACGGCTCGACCTCCCCTGAGAACACGCCGCCGCTCTCCGAGCACGCCGAGCTGGTGTGGCTCGGCCTGTCCTGCTCGCCCTGCCACCAGAAGACCTGTCCGCTCGGCCATCTCAACTGCCTGAAGACGCTCGACGTCGCGCGGGTCGCGGCGGCAGTGGACCGGCTGCTGGCAATGCCGGCCGCCGCATGAAGGTCCTGATCGTCAAGACATCCTCGATGGGTGATGTCATCCATACCTTCCCGGCTGTCGAGGATGCGCGCCGCCACCGCCCGGACGTCTCCTTCGACTGGTGCGTGGAGGAAGCCTTTGCCGGCATCGTCGCCCTGCACCCGGCGATCGGCATCATCCACACGGTGGCAATCCGGCGCTGGCGCAAGCGGCTTTTCAACAGCGACACTTGGCATGAGGCGGCAAAACTGCGCTGTGCCCTGCGCGCCGCGAGCTACGACCTCGTCATCGATGCGCAAGGGCTGCTGAAGTCCGCTGTGGTGGCGAAGCAGGCGGCAGCGCCGGTCGCCGGCTTCGACCGGGCAAGCGCGCGCGAACCGTCGGCGACGCTGTTCTACGACCACCGCTACGCAGTGCCGCGCGACCTGCACGCCATCGAGCGGACGCGGCGGCTGTTCGGTCTGGCGCTCGGCTACCAGCCGGATCTCTCCGGGCTCCAGTCCGGCATCGTGCCGCCGGCGGATGGTCTGGCCGGCACCAGCGGCAAGACCGCTTTCCTGCTGCACGGCACCAGCCGCGAGGACAAGAAATGGCCGGTCAAGGACTGGATCGAGATCGCCGGGTTATTGCTTGAGAAGGGAATGACGCCTGTCGTCACCTGGTCGAACGGGCCTGAAAAGGCCGTGGCCGAGGCGATCACCAAGGCAGTGCCGCAGGCGGCGCTGGTGCCCAAATCGCCGCTGGCGGTAATCGCCGCGGCCATCGGCCGTTCGGCGCTGGTCGTCGGCGCCGACACCGGCCTCACCCATCTCGCCAGCGCCTTCGGCCTGCCGACAGTCGCCGTCTTCCTGGCCACCGAACCCGGCCTCACCGGCCCGCGCGGGCCGTTTTCATCGACCTTGCTGGCGAAACCCGGAAACCCGATAAGTCCGGCCGAGGTGATCGGGGAAGCCGAGCGGTTGCTTAGGCTCAGATCAGAGGCGGTTTAGGGCTTTTCAGAATTCGCTCTGGTGAGTCGAATAGCGTGGTTTTCGAGAACCGGCGCGGAGCGTACTTAAAGTACGTGGGCACCGGAAGCACAGAAAACCGCGCTAGTCGGCCACCAGAGTGGAATTATCAAAAGCCCCTCAGATGAATTGCACCTGGACGATCTCATACCCCCGCGCGCCGCCGGGCGCGTTGACCTCGATGGCGTCGCCGACTTCCTTGCCGATGAGGGCGCGCGCGATCGGCGAGGAGATCGAGATGCGGCCTGACTTCACGTCCGCTTCCTGGTCGCCGACGATCTGGTAGGTCTTCTTCTCCTCGGTGTCCTCGTCGACCAGCACCACGGTGGCGCCGAACTTGACCTTGTCGCCGCTGAGCTTGGTGACGTCGATCACCTCGGCCCGCGCGATCAGGTCCTCGAGCTCGTTGACGCGGCCTTCATTGTGGCTCTGCGCCTCTTTGGCCGCGTGGTATTCGGCGTTTTCGGAAAGGTCGCCATGCGAACGCGCCTCGGAGATCGCCTCGATGATGCGCGGCCGCTCTTCCTGCTGGCGCCAGCGCAGTTCTTCCTTCAATGACGCGAACCCCTCGCCTGTCATCGGGACCTTGTTCATATGCCTGACCTTTCCTGCCGCCACCCCCGCTTTTCGGGGATGGCCCTTGTCGATGGGTACAAAAAGAAAACGGTCCGGCAGCCTTGGGCTAACGGAACCGTTTCACCGCAATTTGCCTGAATATAGCAATGTTTGCGCGTTTTTCACGCCAAAAAATCCGGTCTTGAAAAATCATCCGCTGCTTTCGCAAGGGCGATCGCCGCGAAAGCAATCATTTGCCGGCGCGGCAACAAAAGGCCGGCCGTGATCGCTCGCGGCCGGCCGGAAAGGTGTCGAGGTCGAATCAGCTTCTCAGGAAATGGTCGATCTGCTCGGCCAGCATGCCGTATTCGCGCGAGCCCTTGCCGGTGCGCTTCTCGATTTCGCTGAGCTGTTCGCGGGCGCCGGCAAGGTCGCCGATCTGGAGATGCGCTTCGCCGAGATATTCGCGTACCAGCGTATAGTCTGGATTGATGCGCAAGGCTTCCTCGTAATAACCGAGGCCGACGGTGATGCGGCCGGAATGGCGATGCGAATAGCCGAGATAGTTGAGGATGCGCGGATCCTGCTTGTTGGCCGCAAGGCTGAGCACGGCGATCGCCTCGTCATAGCGTCCGGCCATCGCCAGGTCGTGGCCCGCTTCGTAGATATTGTCGTCGTCCAGCATGCCGTACTTAGGCGTCACGCATTTCTGCTTCTTCTTGTCCCAGACCTCGCCCTTCTTGCACTTCGGAGTCTGGTCGCCGCCACCACCGCCTTCGCCGGCCGTGAAGGCAGGCGCTACAAAGAGCGGCAGAGCCGCGATGGCCATGACTTGAATCAGCAAACGTCTGCGCATGGAAGCCTCCTGGAGCGTGACAATGCGATACTAACGCCGACCGTCAGCGGTTTCATCCCGGAAAAACGAGGGGCGTTGAAAACCTGCGCCTCAGCCCCGACCTCCAGCATTTTGCCCGGAAACGACCGAACCCCACGTGACGCGCGCTACAAATCGGCTATCATCCTGGCAAACGGCCAACGGAGGATGCGGAGAAGGCCAGTGCAGCAGCGCCTCGAACGGGAATGGGAGCTTTCGATCGGTCCCGACACCGTGCGCCTGTTCATTCTCAAGGCGAAGGCGCTGAGCGCGGCCGTCAATGAGGATTATGCCGACGGCGCCGAGCACGAGATCGAGTTCGACGGCGACACGCATGACAGCCACCATCATGACGGTCTCGTCGAGGAAAGCTCGGAAAACCTCACCGAGGAAGAACTGCGCGAACTGATCGACGACCTCAATGTCGACGAGGCGGCCGAACTCATCGCGCTGGCCTGGGTCGGCCGCGGCGACTACGACGCCTCGGAGTGGGCGGACGCGCTGGCCGCCGCGCGCGAGCGCGCCAACAAGCGCACGGCCAAATACCTGCTCGGCATGCCGCTGCTCGCCGACTGGCTGGAGGAAGGGCTGGAAGCGATCGGCGCGTAACGCGTTGGTAACCGATTGTGATCGCGACGCCGCCCCTCCAGGGCAACTTTGCCGTGCCGGCGCCGTTTCCGGCCGATGGCAACGCTGAGCTTTTCCGGATTTTGCAGACTGACGCTGCCCTTGCTGGCGGCAACCTTGCTAGCGACGCCGGCCGACGCCAGGCATCGTCACAGGCAGCCGCTGACACCGCGTATGGAGCAGCCGTTGACGCAGCGGGCCGATCAGCCACTACGGCCGAGGGCCAAGCACCGCCAGAGATCGCGGGGCAAGCGGCATATCGCACCAAAGCAGACGCAATGGCAAAGGCAGGACCAGCCGACCTCGCCCGCCGATGTTCCGGTGCCAGAGCCGCGTCCAGCGGAAGCGCCAAAGGCCGACGCGACAACGACGGAAGAGCAGAAGGCTGCAGGTCCAAAGCCCGCTGGCGCAGCCGACCGGCTCAATCAAGAAAAGTCTCGTCAGGGAAAGCAGGCACGTCCCGAGCCTTCGGGGCCGGAGCCGTCACCCGATATCGAAAGCGAGCCTGAGCCGCCGACCGTGGTGCCGATTCCGACACAAAGACCCGACACCGCGGAGCCGGTGGCCGAACCGCCCGCTGTCGCACCGAAGCCACCTGAAAAACCGGCTGATGCCGACAACAACAAAATGCTGCCCGATCCGCGATCGGCCGATCGTCCTGCCGACAAGATGCCTCAGGACGAAGTGGCCTGCCGCGAGCGGCTGAAGGCGCTCGGCGTCGAATTCGAGGAGCATAAGGCGGAAAGCAATCCGGAAATCGGTTGTTCGATCCCCTACCCTATCATTTTGAAAACGCTCGGCAAATCTGTCGGCATCGGCTCCGGCACCGAACTCAATTGCCAGATGGCCGAGGCTGCCGCCCGCTTCACCGTCGATGTGATCCAGCCGGCGGCGAAAGCCGAATTCGGCGTAGATCTCAAATCGATTACCCAGGCCTCGGCGTTTGTCTGCCGCCCGCGTAACGGAACGAGAAAGCTGTCGGAGCATGCCTTCGGCAATGCGCTCGACATCGCCTCCTTCACGCTGTCCGACGGACGAAAGGTCGAGATCGGCCCAGTGCCGCCCGAAAAGGATGCAAAATTCCTGAACAGTGTGCGCAAGGCCGCCTGCGGGCCGTTCAAGACCGTGCTCGGTCCCGGCGCCGATGCCGACCATGCACTGCATTTCCACTTCGACCTCGAGCAGCGCCGCCATGGCGGAACGTTCTGCCAGTGAGTGGATGCGAAGAACAGGCGCCGCAATTCGGCCCCAGGCGTGAATGCGGGCGCTGATCTTTCCTTTACTCTTGCCGACTAGACTTGTGCCATCCGGGGACAGGATACCTTTCGATGGCCGGAAGACTTGGCGCCATGCCTGCCATGGCGCGACAGAACAATCGTGCGCGCTCCGTTGCCGCCAGGCAGGTGATGCTGCTTGCCATCGCGGCCGTATCGGCCTGCAACACCGGCGATGTGTTTGCGCTGCAGCCGGCCGTCGACGTCGGCAGCCAGACCGCCGCCATGCCCGAGACGCCCCAATATTCCGCGCCCCAATATTCCGCGCCCCAGTATTCCGCGCCCCAATATACCGGCATGCAGCGCCTCGTCCCCTCCAACCCCTATATGACCGCCGCCTATCCGCGCATGGACGAGCCGATGTCGCCGGCCGAGCAGATGCCGCAGAGCGAAGTCGATTGCCGCAACGAATTGCGGCGCCTCGGCGTCGTATACACCGACGTGCAGCCGATCCATGAGGGCCAGTGCGGCATCGACTATCCGGTCAGGGTCTCGGCCATCGGCAGCGTCGGGATGAAGCCCTCCGCCACGCTGACCTGCAACATGGCCGCCACCTTCGCCACCTGGACCAGGAACGAGCTCGTGCCGGCCGCCCGCTGGCGGTATTTTTCGGGCGTGAAGACCATCCACCAGGGATCCAGCTATTCCTGCCGCAACATCGCGGGCGAAGGTGTCTTGTCGGAACATGGCAAGGGCAACGCGCTCGACGTGATGAGCATTGAGCTCAACAACGGCGATGACATCGACGTGCGCAAGCCCGGCCTGTTCGCCTTCCGCACCCGCGGCTTCCTCAACAATGTCCGCGCCGACGGCTGCCAGTATTTCACCACGGTGCTCGGCCCTGGCTATAATTACGACCACCGCAACCATTTCCATTTCGACATAAAGAACCGCAGGAGCGGCTATCGCGCCTGCCGCTGACCACCTGCGGTTCCCTTTGCCCAACCGATGCAACGGCGCATAAAATGATGCATGCGTTTGGGAGTGGCCTCTCGTGAGTAAGCGAAGCCTTCGGCGGCGCGCGGCGATCTGGCTGGCGGCACTTTGCGCCGGATATCTCGGGTTGGCCTACGTCGCCGCGCCGGAATTCTGGACCTGGCGCGAGCGCGGCTACCGCACGCAGCATTTCGAGATGGTGACGCATACGCCGCAAGGCATTCCGGGCGACCCGATCAATGTCGGCCTTGTCGGCACCGAAAAGGAGGTCGTCCACGCCTTTGCGGTCGCCGGCTGGGACACGGCCGACGCCATCACGCTGAGAACCGCCATCGACATCGGCGAAAGCGTGCTGTTTTCCCGGCCCTATCCCGATGCGCCGATGAGCAGGCTGCTGTTCGAAGGCCGCGCCCAGGATCTCGCCTTCGAAAGGCCGGTCGGCGACAGTGCCGACCAGCGCCACCATGTCCGCTTCTGGCAGACCAACACGGTTGGCGATGACGGACGCCCGCTCTGGCTGGGTGCGGCGAGCTTCGACCGCGGCGTCGGCCTCAGCCACGACACCGGGGCGATAACCCATCACATCGGCCCCGACATCGATGCCGAGCGCGACTTCCTGATCGGCGATCTCACCAATGCCGGCATGCTGGCCTCGACCAGCGAAATCGCCGGAATCGGTGCGACGAAAACGGGCCGCAACGGCGGCGGCGATCCGTATTTCACCGACGGCAAGGCAGTGATCGGGGTATTGAAACCGCTGCCGTGACGGAACCGGTGGAGGTCAGGTCGTGGTGATGACGACCTTGCCGAACGGGCCTTTTTCCAGACAATCGAAGGCCTGCGGCACCTCGTTGAAGCCGAAGACTTTGTCGATGACGGGCTTGATGCCGAGCGCCTCGACCGCCTGGTTCATGCGCTCGAAGCTGCGGCGATGGCCGATAGAAATGCCTTGCACGGTGAGGCGATTGCGCAAGAAGGGCAGGATTGGAAAGTTCAGCTCCATGCTGCCGATCATTTCCAGCACGTGCTTGACACCGGCGCCATTGGTCTGCTCGCGCGCAACCTCGTCCCATGCCGGCTGGCTGCGATGGTTGATCACCTGCCAGGCTCCGAGTTTGCTCGCCCTGGCGAGCTTGTCGTCGCTGCTTGACGTAACGATGGCGCGCAGGCCGAAGGCAGCGGCGAACTGCAGTGCAAACAGCGACACCCCGCCAGTGCCCTGGATGAGCACGGTTTCGCCCGCCACCGGCTTTGTCGCCTCGGCCAGCGCGAACCATGCCGTCAGCGCCGCGATCGGCAGCGTCGCAGCCTCGGCGTCGCTCAGCGACGGCGGCGCCAGCACCGCGGCATCCTCGCCGAGGATCACGTATTCGGACAGCGTGCCCGGCAGCGAGGAACCCAGCGTGTGCTTGTGCAGCACCGGCGGCGCATCGCCATCCGGCCAGTCGGCGAGCACCTGGCCGAGCACGCGCTGTCCGACCTGAAAGCGGAGGACATCGCTGCCCACGGCCACCACTTCGCCAACGGCGTCGGACGTCGGCACGAAGGGAAAGCCCAGGTCGGGGATCAGCACGCCGTCCACGATCATCCGGTCCTTGTAGTTCAGCGACACCGCCTTGGTGCGCACCAAAAGATCGCGCGGGCCGGGTTCGGGTATCCTGCCGTCCACCAGTTGCAGCTTTGACAGGCCGAACCCGCTCATCTGCCAGGATCTGTTGATGTTGATGCTCATCTCGGTCCGCCTCCGCGTTTTGATCGGGATGCGGAATAATTAAGCGATCAAACTATGGAAAATAGTGCCTCTATGCGGTATATTTG
>NZ_RZSG01000439.1:0-5058 GCF_003997725.1 Mesorhizobium sp. M4A.F.Ca.ET.050.02.1.1 | reverse complement strand
GCCGCGTCGGCCTCGGCGCATTCCGGCTTGAAGTCGATGGATGTGACGCCCTTGGTCAAGGTAACGATCGAGGCCTTGGTGGCGCTGGCGTCGACCAGGCGCTGCAAAAAGCCTTCGAAATGCAGCCCGTTGACCAGCACCACATCAGCGCCAGCCATCGCCACCGCGTCGGCCGGGCTCGGTTCGTAGACATGGGCGTCGCCATCCGGGCCGACGATGGTGGTGATGCTGACCCGGTCGCCGCCGACATTCTTGGCGAAATCCGCAATCACCGTGAAGCTCGCCACCACCTTGAGCGGCGCGGCGAAGGCCGAAGAAGCGCCAAGCGCGGTAAATGTTATAACGCTCAGGGCCAGGGCGGCGCGGAAGGATTTCAGCATTGGGCAGGTCTCCTTGCTTGGGGGATCAGGCGGTCCGGTGGCGATGGTGGACGATGCGGGCGCGCAGCGCGCCGCGCGAGCCGAACACGATCGAGAAGAAGTAGACGACGCCGGCCGACAGGATGATGGCCGGGCCGGACGGCAGCGAGGCGTGGTAGGAAAGCAGCAGTCCGGCGGTGCAGGAGGCGAAGCCGATCAGCACCGCCAGCACGCACATCGGCTCGACGCGCACCGTCCAGAAGCGGGCGGCGGCGGCCGGCAGCATCATCAGCCCGACCGACAAAAGCGTGCCTAGCGCCTGGAAGCCGCCGACGAGGTTGAGCACGACCAGCCCCAGGAAGATGAAATGCACCGGGCTGCCCATGCGGCTCACCGAGCGCAGGAACAGCGGGTCGAGGCATTCGGCGACCAGCGCCCGCCAGAAGATCGTGAGGGCGACCAGCGTGACCAGCACGATACCGCCGATCAGCGTCAGAGCCTCGTTGTTGAGCGCCAGCACCGTGCCGAACAGCACATGCATGAGATCGACACTGGAGCCGCGGATCGACACCATCAGCACGCCGACGGCGAGCGAGATCAGATAGAAGGCCGCCATCGAAGCGTCCTCGCGCTGGACGGTGAAGCGCGAGACAGCGCCGGCGCCGAGCGCGACGATAATGCCGGCGATCAGCCCGCCTATGGTCATCGGCAGGATTTCCAGCCCGTAGAGCAGGAAGCCTGCGGCCGCACCCGGCAGGATGGCGTGCGCCATGGCGTCGCCCGACAGGCTCATGCGCCGCAGCATCAGGAAGACCCCGACCGGACAGGCGCCGAGCGACAGCAGCAGCGAGCCGAACAGCGCTCGCTGCATGAAGGCGAAATCGGCAAAGGGCGCGATGAAGAGGCCGTAGAGAAAGTCCATCAGGCGGCCCTCGGCCCGGAGCCGTGGTCATGATGGTGATCATGCGCATGGGCATGGGCAGGGCCGTGATGGTCGTGCCCGTGATGGTCGTGATGATGGTCGTCGGGCTCGCACCAGGGCGCGTTCTCTTCCCATGCTTCATGGAAGCGCCGCGCCTTGAGAAGGTTTTCCGGCCGCAGCGTTTCCTTGGTCTCGCCCCAGGCGACCGGCTGGCGCGCAAGCAGCAGCGTCTCGGGGAAATTCTGCCGCACGAGGTCGAGATCGTGGACGACAACCATGATCGTGCGCTCCTCGCCATGCCAGCGCTTGATCAACTGGATCAGGTCGCCGACCGTCTTGGCGTCGACGGCGTTGAACGGCTCGTCGAGCAGGATGAGGTCGGCGTCCTGCAGCAGCACGCGCGCAAACAGCGTGCGCTGCAGCTGTCCGCCGGACAGCGTGTCGATCGGTCGCGTCTCGAAGCCGCCGAGGCCGACCGCCAACAGCGCCTTGCTGACGGATTCGCGGTCCTCCTTCGTATAGCGGCCGAGCAGGCCGCGCTTCGGCCACAAGCCGAGCGAAACCAGGTCGACCACCCGGGCTGGGAAAGAGCGGTCGAGTTCGGACTGCTGCGGCAGGTAGGCGGTGCGCACGCCGGGGGCGCGGGTGACCGCGCCTTCCATCGGCTTCAGCACGCCAACAATGCCCTTCATCAGCGTCGACTTGCCCGAGCCGTTGGCGCCGACGACAGCCGTCAGCGACCCCTTGCGGATGACGCCATCGAGGTGATGGATCGCCGGGTGGCTGCCATAGCCGAGCGTCAGGTCGCGAAAGGTCAGGCAGGCATTGGTCATCGGTGGTCCGTTGGGGCGGTAGCCCATTGTTCGGGCGGTTCAAGTCGATATGTGATGTTATTACATTAGTCAACAAGATGGCCCGACGCAATTTGGTCACGGCCGGTCAACTCGTCGTGTACGCAACGGGGAGGGCCACACAATTGGCTCAATTGGTTTCGTCCCAGCCGGCCTTGCCCGGGAGAGGCCACAACTCTAAAGAGGCGCAACCGACAACAGGAAGGAACGCCCCATGAGCATTCGTCGCATCGATGTTGGCCCGCGCATGAGCCAGATCGTCATCCACGGCAACACCGTCTATCTGGCCGGCCAGGTCGGCGAGCCCGGCGGCAACGTCGCCTCGCAGACCCGCGACATCCTGAAGACGATCGACGAGCTGCTGGCCAAGGCCGGCACCGACAAGACCAAGATCCTGCAGACCATCATCTGGCTGGCCGACATGAGCACCTTCGCCGAGATGAACGCGGAGTGGGATAAGTGGGTGCCGCAGGGCCACACGCCTGCCCGCGCCACCGGCGAAGCCAAGCTGGCTGGCCCGGAATATCTGGTCGAGATCATCATCACGGCGGCGATCTGAGGCGCCGACTTCCCTTCTCCCTTGTGGGAGAAGGTGGCCGCGAAGCGGCCGGATGAGGGTGTTGGAAGGATCGCGGCGTTGAAGAACCTGACACTTCGAGCGTTTTGATTTTCTGCGTCTCGTTCCGTCGCGCACCCCTCATCCGTCTCGGCGCTGCGCGCCGATCCACCTTCCCCCACAAGGGGAGAAGGAAACGTCGCGCTACCGCTGCGACGGCGTAAACCTCGCCACCAGCGTGTGGCTCTCGGCCGGATAAATAAAGCGCACATGCGTCACCGGGTGCTCGGCGCTCCAGGTGCGACGCTCGACCACCAGGCACGGCGCGCCGGGGTCTATATCGAGCGTGTCGGCGACATGGTCGTCCGCGGCGGTGGCGCGGATGCGATGCTCGGCCTCGCTCCACGGCACGCGGCCGATCAGCCAGGGGCCGGGCGCGATGGCCAAAAAGTCCTCCTCGCCGGCCTCCGCGACCGCGGCGAGATTGATCAGCCGCTGCTCATGCGCGAAGGGCCGCTGGCCGGCGAAATGCAGGCATTCCAGCGAAAGCACCAAGCCTGGGGCGGAAAGCCCCAGCAGTGACCGGTCCTCGGCGCTGCTGCGCCGCTTCAGCCGAGCCATCCTTTCATAGCGATAGGGCAGGCCGAGCGCTTCGACCTCGATCCGGATGTCGTGCAGTTCCAGCACCGCCGCCTGCGACTGCGGCTGGCGGACAAAACTGCCGGAACGGCGGCGGCGCTCGATCAGCCCGGCCTTGGCCAGCTGCGACAGCGCCTTGTTCACCGTCATGCGCGAGCAATTGTATTCAGCTGTCAGCTCGTGCTCGAACGGAATCCTGTGCCCGGGCGCCCAGGCGCCGGACAGGATCTTTTCGCTGATGTCGGACAGGATGCGCTGGTGCAGCGAAACAGCCTCGCCACCTTCCGCTTCCATTGTCTCGATCATGCTCATGTCGCGGTTTCGCCTGTTGAACGAGCTAGGCTGCCGACAGCGCGGTCATGACAGCGCGGAACCTCTCGGCGATTGGCTCGCGCCTGGCATGCTGGCCGCCGCTGACCTGCTTCCTGCCGTGCACCCAGACGCTGTCGACGCTGGCGCCGTTGGCGAAGATCCAGGCATCGAGGATGGAGTCTCCCGTCTTGCCGGCGAGCGACGGATGGTTCGGGTCGAGCGACACCAAATCGGCCGGGGCGCCGGCTGCGATCCGCGCCGGGCCGGCGCCGAGCGCGGCGCTGCCGCCGTCGAGCGCGGCATCGAACAAGGCGCGGCCGGCCGAGCCGCCCGCTACCGCCAGCACGTTGCGGGCGCGGTGCGTCAGGCGCTGCGAGTATTCCAGCTGCCTGAGTTCGTCCGGCAGGCCGATCAGCACGTTGGAATCCGAGCCGACGCCGAAGCGTCCGCCATGTTCGACGAACAGCGGCGCGGCGAAGGTGCCGTCGCCGAGATTGGCCTCGGTGATCGGGCAGAGGCCTGCGATCGCGCCACTCCTGGCCATGCGGACCGTCTCGGCCTCGGTCATATGCGTGGCGTGGATCAGGCACCAGCGCCGGTCCACCTTGGCATGGTCAAGAAGGAATTGGACCGGCCGCGCGCCCGACCAGGCGATGCAGTCTTCCACTTCCTTTATTTGCTCTGCGATATGAATGTGGATCGGGCCGTCCGGCGCCATCGCGGTTACCGCGTCGAGTTCCTCCGGCGTCGCGGCGCGCAGGCTGTGCGGGGCGACGCCGACAACGGCCTGATCGAGCGAGCGAACGCTTTCGCGGCCTTTCTCAAGCAAGCGACCGAACCGTTGGACATCATTGATGAATCGCCGCTGGCCCTCATTGGGTGCCGCACCCCCGAAGGAGGAATGGGCATAGAAGACGGGCAGCAGCGTCAGCCCAATGCCGGTCTCAGCCGCGGCCGCCGCGATCCGCTCCGCCATCTCGGCGATGTTGCCATAGGGTTTTCCGTCGCGGTCGTGGTGGAGATAGTGGAACTCGCCGACGCGCGAAAATCCCGCTTCCAGCATCTCGACATAAAGCTGTGCCGCCACCGCCTCGACCTGGTCCGGCGTCATCGACAGAGCGAAGCGGTACATCACCTCGCGCCAGCTCCAGAAACTGTCGGTCGAGGGGCCTCGCAGTTCGGCGAGCCCCGCCATGCCGCGCTGGAACGCGTGGCTGTGCAGATTGGACATGCCGGAGAGTACAATGGCATGGCGCTCGTCGCCGGTCAGCGGTGAGGCGCCGGGCTCGGCCACCGCGATGCGGCCGCCCGCCAGCGTGATCCTGACATTGTTGTTCCAGCCGTCCGCCAGAAGTGCCTGTTCCGCGAAGATCGCCGTCACGATTTTCTCCGAATCCCGCTTTCCGATGACAATAGCAC
>NZ_RZSG01000438.1:0-5064 GCF_003997725.1 Mesorhizobium sp. M4A.F.Ca.ET.050.02.1.1 | reverse complement strand
TGCGGGAACAGCGCGTAGGACTGGAACACGGTGTTGACCGGCCGCTTGAATGGCGGCAGCGGCGCGATGTCCTGGCCGTGCAGCAGGATCTCGCCGGCGGTTGGAAAGTCGAAGCCGGCGATCAGCCTCAGAAGCGTTGTCTTGCCGCAGCCGGAAGGCCCCAGCAGCGTGAAGAACTCGTTTTCGCGGATCGACACCGAAACCGTGTCGAGAGCGGCGACCTGGTTTTCACCGCTGCCAAATACCTTGCGAACGCCACGAACCTCGATCGCATTCTTATCCGGTTGTTCCGGCACGATTACCCCATTGAGATGGCCTGCTCTTGGCGGCAGGTTTTGTTCCTGTTTGATTGTCACCATAAGCCAATCGGCTTGGCAACTGCGGAGCTTGGACTGGACTAAAAAGCAATTCCCGTGCCACCGTCAGGCTTGATAAGTGACCTTTCCGCCGCAAACCGTGGTGACCGGCCGCACCTTGTGCAGATCTTCCGGCGCGGTCGCCTCGATATCGGCCGAGAGCACCACCAGGTCGGCCAGATAGCCCGGCTTCAGGCGGCCCTTTCGGTCCTCCATGAACTCGGCATAGGCCCCTTCCACCGTATAGCCGGCAATCGCCTCGTGCAGCGAGAATCTCTGGTCGGGGTCGGTGCTTGCCCATGGTTTGCGCAACACTGCCGCCTGGATGCCCAGGATCGGATCGATGGGCGCTACCGGCCAGTCGGAGGCGAAGACGACGCGCGCGCCGGCATTCTTCAGGGTCCGCCATGCATAGCTTAGCGGCCAGCGGGCCTGCCCGATGCGCGACACCGTCGGTTCCAGGGGAAAATCCATCGCGCCGGGCGGATGCGGCGGCTGCATGGAGGCGATGACGCCAAGATCTTCGAAGCGTGGCACATCGGCGTCGGTGATGACCTCGATGTGCTCGACCCGGTGCCGGCTGTCGCGCTTGCCATTGGCCTTCGCGGCCGCCTCGTAGCCGTCGAGGACGGCACGCACCGCGCCGTCGCCGATCGAATGCACCGCCATCTGCAGCCCGCGCCTGTCGACGGCGACCGCAAGCTCGGCGAACCGGCGCGGCGTAAACAGCGGCTCGCCCACCCAGTTCGGCCGGTCGGCATAGGGTTCGACCATCACCGCCGTCCAAGAATCGAGCACACCGTCATAGAACACCTTGACCATGCCCGACGACAACCACTCGGTGTTGTAGCGTTCGGCCATGACGGACGCCTTGTCGAGGATGTCGAGCGTCATGAAATTCTTGTAGTGAAACGGTATCTGCGCACGGCAGGACAAGCCCTCCTCGGCCTCGATCTCGGCCAGCAGCTCGAGCTGGTAGAGATTGCCGTCCATGTTCTGGATGGAGGTGATGCCGTGGCGCGCGCACCAGGCGAGCCCGCGCCGCATGATGTCGCGGTCGGCGGCGCGCTCGGCGGCGGTCGGCATCGGATCCGGCTCGCCGCCGGTCGCCAGCCCCAGCCGCACCCGACCTTCTCCGGCAAGATCGAGCACAGGGCCGAACGCCTCGCCCTCGCGCAGTTCGCCTGCGGCCAGGCCATCCTCGCCCATGACGATCTCGTTGCCCGGACCAAGCGTGCGTCCGTGCAGGATGCCGGCCATCTCCAGCGCCTTGGTGTTGGCCCACATCGTGTGGTGGTCGGGAGCGGCCATGACGAAAGGCCGGGCGGGCAGGATCGCGTCGAGATGGTGGCGCGTCACCCGCACGTCGCCAAGGACGGTATAGTCGACACCTTGCGCGACCAGCATCTTGGCGTCGGGCCATGCCGATGCATAGTCGCGGATCGCTGCTTGCAGCGCCTCGAAGCCGTGGACGCCCGACAGTTGCAGATGCGCAAGCTCGGCCGCCCCCGAAAACAGATGCATGTGGGCTTCGATGAAGCCGGGGATCACCGAGCCGCCCCCGGCGTCGACGATCCTGGTGGCCGTTCCCTTGTAGCCTTCGATCGAGGCACAGCTGCCGATGGCGATGATGGCGCCGTCCTTGACGGCAATGGCTTCGGCTGCGGGATTGTCGGCATCCATGGTCAGCACACGACCGTTGACGACGATCAGATCCGCATTGTGATCCGCACCCGTGACAGACATCGCGACTCCGCGCTTTTGACGACTGGCCGTGACCGGCAACCCCTTGGCCAACGGCGTTCCACTCCGCCGGAGCGGCGCGCCATGGGACAAGAATGATGCCAGCGCGCTGTCTTCGAAATTCCCCTTGTTATCCCGGCAGACAGCGTGGATAAAGAATGCGACTAATTATTCGCGTTTGTCAACGCTCCGAATTTCGAATGAATTGTGGACAGCACCCGGCGCCTGTCTTGAGACCGGGGCGGGGAACGAGGACCTAGAGCCGTGAAGCGCAACCTCAGCCGCGAAACCAGGATAGCGCTCGAACCGCGCAAGCAGCCGCGCCAGGAACGCTCGAGCAAGGTGGTCGACAGGATTCTCGACGCGGCGCTGACCTTGACGCGGGAGCAAGGAACCAAGGCGCCGACGACGCTCGCCATCGCCCAGCATGCCGGCCTGTCGGTCGGTTCGGTCTACCAGTACTTTCCCAACAAGGAGGCCATACTTCTCGACCTCGCCCGGCGCTGGCTGTCGTCGTTTCCGGAGGTGATCGCAAGGCGCATCGAGGTCGCCCCGCCCACCAACCGCGAAGAGTTTCGCCAGGAAGTGCGCAAGCTCTTCATCGACACCTCGAAGCTCTATCTCGACAACGCCAGCCTGATGCCGGTGATCGAGGCCATATCGGGAAACGCCGACCTGAGACCGATCCAGAACGAATACGACGACCAGATCATCGCCCTCTACGCCGCATGGCTGCAGCATGTGAACCCGGCTCTTGAAGACAAGGTCGCGAGCCGCCTCGGCTTGCTGATGATGGAGGTCGGGCACGCGTGCCGGCTTGTGGGGCTGAAAAGGGATCGCAAGACATACGACCTTATCGAGGACGATGTGGAAGTGATGTGGCTCGCCTTGGTGAACCCCTATCTCAATCTTGACTGATTTCGCACTTCGAGAGGAATTTCATGAAGACTGTCTATTCGCCGCTTCACGCCGGCCATGCAGGCCATATGGAACTGGTCACGTCGGCGATCGTGCCGGGTTTCGAAAAGCCGTCGCGGGCGGAATTCATCAGGGCGCGCGTCGAGAGCGAGAAGCTGGGGCTGATCATCGGGCCGGTCGAGCATGATCTCGCCGCCGCCAAGCGCGTGCACAGTGCCGACTACATCGACTTCCTGCCGACCGTCTGGCCGCGATGGACGGCTGAGGGGCACAAGGGCTCGGCCATGGCGTTCACCTGGCCGACGCGCGGTTTGCGCGGCGACGTGCCGCCGCGGCGCATCGACGGCCTGCTCGGCTATTATTCCTTCGACGCCGGCGCCACCTTCGTCGAAGGCACCTGGGCGGCGATCAAGTCGTCCTATGAAGTGGCGCTGACGGCGGCTGAACTGGTCAAGGCCGGCGAACCGGCCGCCTTCGCGCTCTGCCGCCCGCCCGGCCATCATGCGGGTGCCGCCTTCATGGGCGGCTATTGCTTCATCAACAACGCCGCCGTTGCCGCGCAGTGGTTCCTCGACCAGGGCGCTAGGCGCGTCTCGATCCTCGATGTCGACTACCATCACGGCAACGGCACGCAGGAGATCTTCTACGGCCGCGGCGACGTCCAGGTGATCAACCTGCACGGCGATCCGATGACCGAGTATCCGTTCTTCCTCGGCCATGCCGACGAGCACGGCATCGGCGAAGGCGAAGGCTTCAACCTCAACTACCCGATGCCGTTCGGCACCGACTGGGACGGCTGGAACGCCTCCCTGGAGGATGCCTGCTCCAAGCTTGCCGCCTACGTCCCCGATGTCGTCGTGGTGTCGCTCGGCGTCGACACGTTCGAGAAGGACCCAATCAGCCAGTTCAAGCTGAAGAGCGCCGACTATCCCAAGATCGGTCGCCGCATCGCCAGGCTCGGCCTGCCGACGCTGTTCGTCATGGAAGGCGGCTACGCGGTGGAAGAGATCGGCATCAACGCCGTCGGCGTGCTGACCGGCTTCGAGGACAGGTAGGAGCCCAAGGGGGCGGCAGCAGCCGCCCCTTGGAAACTCTACGCTATGCGGCAGCGCCGGGGCTCGGCGCGGCGGCCGGCACGGCCGGTTTGCGGGAACGCCCAAGCATGTACACCGCCGCCGCAGCAATAACGCCCGCGGCCAGGATGGCGGCCGCCAGCACCGGCCGATACCAGAACCAGGCGACGGCGATCGTCGTCGTCCCGACCAGGATCGCCAGGACGAAGGCGATGATGCCGGTGCCCAGCCGGGCCAGGCTGCCGAGGAAGGGTATGACGTCGAAGATCACCCCGATCGGGCCGAGCAGCAGGGCAAAGCCTATCGTCAGCAGGATCAGGCCGCCGGCGCGCAGCAGCCAGGTTATCAGCGTGTTCGCGCTGACCGCTTCGGCGAACATCCTGTCGGCGGGCACGTCGCCCGTATCCACCATCAGCAACGCATCGCCGGCCGCCGTCTGGTAGGACTCGAACCGGTCGCCGGCCTGGCGCGCGACGATGCTGACGTGCCGAGCGGCGCCAGCTCGTAACCGATGCGATAGTCGCCCAGCGCCGGCGACGTCGTATCGGCGCCGAGATAGATCCTGCCGTCGACGATGTTGATCGGCTTTGCACCGGTATAGGCAGCCTCGATCGCGGCCGACTGGCTGGACGAGAGCGAAAATTCCTTGTCGCCCCCGATGCGGTCGAGCACCGGCCTGTCGAGCGTGAAGGCGCCGAGTTTGCCCTCCGCAATCTGGAAGCTCCTGCTGTGGATCGCCATCGGCGGGTTCTGGTGGCCGTCGGGCTTCTTGAAGTCGGATGAGTTGATCTGGCTGTCGTCCCACACCTTCGAATAGCTGTAGGTCGTCACCGTCTCCTCGCCGCCACCCAGCTTCTTCGTCGTCTCCGACTTGGAGTCTTCCTTCCACTGGTACATCTCGACGCTGCGCCTGTCGCGCAGCGTCGAGATGTACCAGTGGAAGGAAGACTCCAAGTCGGAGACGACGAAGAAGC
>NZ_RZSG01000437.1:0-5073 GCF_003997725.1 Mesorhizobium sp. M4A.F.Ca.ET.050.02.1.1 | reverse complement strand
GTCGCATCCTCCAGCCATGTGGCAAAGAGGCGGAATGGCTCGGCGGCCTCGGTAAAGTCACCGCTTGTTAACTCAGTTTCGCTCATAGTTTTCCAAATTCTTACCGTTGGCGGAGGACTTTGCCTGTTGTCGCGCATCATGCAAGCTTTTGACAGCAGGCAAAGGAGCGGTTTCGCTTCGGCCAGCGGCAAGCTCATGGTCGCGGCCATGGTCCTTCCGCTTGCCGCTTGCGGCGCGGGCGGCTTCAGCCTTCAGAAGGCGGAAGTCGACCGTTCGATCGTCACGTCGAGCGCACCTGCCTCGCCCGCCGTGCCGGCGAACAGCGACAAGGACTCGGATCAAACCACCATCGGCAATGCCGTCTCTTCCGCCGATATCGAGGAACTCGGCGGCCAGGCGGTGCCGTGGGCGAATGCCGGCACCGGCTCGCGCGGCTCCATCACCGAGCTGGTCGAGTTGAAGGACAACGACCAGACTTGCCGCAGCTTCACCGCTTCGCGCGAAAGCTTCGACGGGGTCTCGCTGTTCAAGGGCGAGCTCTGCATGGCGGGCGCCGGCGGATGGCACATGCAGGACTTCAAGGCGCTCTGATTTTCGCCTGCCGATCTTGCCTTGCGCCACTGGAATTTCTTCCTATGCAAGCGCATATAGGGAGCAACCGTGGACTCATTTTCTCTTGCAGGCAGGAAGCATGCGCGACCCCTATGAGGTGCTGGGCGTTGCCAGGAACGCATCGGCCAAGGACATAAAATCGGCATACCGCAAGCTCGCCAAGAAGCATCATCCGGACCAGAATCCGAATGATCCCAAGGCGAAGGACCGTTTTGCCGCCGCCAACCAGGCCTACGAGATCGTCGGTGACGAGAAGACTCGCGCCGCCTATGATCGCGGCGAGATCGACGCCGACGGCAAGCCGAAATTCCAGGGCTTCGAGGGTGCCGCCGGCGGTGGCGATCCGTTCGCCGGATTCCGCCGCCAGCAGGGCCCGGGCGGCGCGCATTTCGAATTCCGCTCAGGCAGGCCGGGCGGCGATCCGTTCGATGGCAACAGCGACATCTTCAGCCAGATCTTCGGCGATGCCTTCTCCGGCGCCCGTGGCGCCGGCCCCAGCGGCGCGCGAACAGGCGACCGTCGCCAGCCGGCCCAGGCCGCTGACCTCAATGTCACGCTCGATGTCACCATCGAGGAGGCGGCCACCGCCGAGAAGGTGACGGCGATGTTCCCCGATGGTCGCAAGGTCGCCGTCAAGTTGCCGGCCTATGTCGAGGACGGTCAGACCATCCGTCTGAAGGGCCAGGGCGAGCAGGGGCCGGGTCAGCCGGGCGATGCGCTGGTCAAGATCCATTTCCGTCGCCACCCGCGCTACCGTGTCGAGGGCCGCGACCTGCACGCCGACCTGCCGGTGGCGCTGGCCGATGCCGTGCTGGACGCCAAGGTTGCGGTCGAGACGCCGACCGGCCGCCTCGCGGTCAATGTCCCGGCATGGTCGAGCTCCGACAAGGTGCTGCGGCTCAAGGGCCGGGGCTTGCCGGAGAAAACCGGCGGCCATGGTGACCTCTACGTCCATGTCAGGCTGATGCTGCCCGAGGGCGGTGACAGCGAGTTGGAAGCGCTGATGCGCCGCCAAAACGGCTGACCTTCGAAGTTTTCTCCCCCGGACAGTCCGCTATGGGCGCTTGAAGGGGCCTTGTGCCTGTGCGATAGGGCTCTCCACAAAGCAGACATTCTTGCGGAGAACGCTCACATGGCGGGTGGACAGGGCCTTATGGCCGGCAAGCGCGGGCTGATCCTCGGCGTCGCGAACAATCGGTCGATCGCCTTCGGCATCGCCAAGGCCTGCGTCGATCACGGCGCCGAGATTGCACTGACCTATCAGGGCGAAGCCTTCAAGAAGCGCGTCGAGCCGCTGGCGGCGGAACTCAACGCGCATGTCGCCGGTCATTGCGACGTCACCGATCCGGCAAGCCTCGATGCCGTTTTCGACGACATCGCCAAGCATTGGGGCAAGCTCGACTTCCTCGTCCATGCCATCGCCTTTTCCGACAAGGACGAGCTGACCGGCCGCTATGTCGAGACGACGCGCGACAATTTCCTGCGCACCATGGACATTTCGGTGTTTTCCTTCACCACCATCGCCAAGCGGGCCGAGCCGCTGATGGTCGATGGCGGCTCGCTGTTGACGCTGACCTATTACGGCGCCGAAAAGGTGATGCCGCACTACAACGTCATGGGTGTCGCCAAGGCTGCGCTTGAAGCGAGCGTCCGCTACCTCGCCGTCGACCTCGGCGCCAAGAAGATCCGCGTCAACGCCATCTCGGCCGGCCCGATCAAGACCCTTGCCGCCTCTGGCATCGGCGACTTCCGCTACATCCTGAAGTGGAACGAATACAATGCGCCGCTGAAGCAGACGGTCACCCAGGAAGAGGTCGGCGATTCAGGCGTCTATTTCCTGTCGGATTTGTCGCGCGGTGTCACCGGCGAGGTCCATCACGTCGATTCAGGCTACCATGTCGTCGGCATGAAGGCGGTCGACGCGCCCGATATCTCGACCGTCAAGGAATAGTCTCCTCGAGCTGGCATCCCCCACCGCCTGCAGTCTGTCCTGATCTTTCGCCGGAAGACCTGATGTATCCGCTCGTCTACATCGTGCGCCACGGCCAGACGGAGTGGAATGCCGAGCGTCGACTGCAGGGCCAGGCAGACACCGTCATAAACGCGCTGGGGCGCGAGCAGGCGACCCGGAATGGGATCCGACTGGCCGAGTTCGTCGACAATTCGGACGATTTCGACTTTGTCGCCAGCCCGATGCGGCGCACGCGCGAGACGATGGAGCGGTTGCGCGCGGCGATGGGTCTCGATCCGCTTGCCTACCGCACCGATCCGCTGCTGGTCGAAATAAGTTTCGGCGACTGGCAGGGCTTTACCTTCCGCGAGCTCGAGGCCAGGCTTCCCGGCTCGACGCAGGGGCGCCGCTTCGCCAAATGGGACTTCCAGCCGCCCGGCGAGGGCGCCGAGAGCTACCAGATGCTGCTCGAGCGGATAAAGCCATTCTTCGACGCCCTGGACCGGCAGACGGTCTGCGTCACTCATGGCGGCGTCATGCGCTGCCTGTTCCGCTTCGTCGAAGGCCTGTCCAAGCAGGAGGCGGCAAGCCTCGAAATCCCGCAGGACCGCTTGCTCCGGCTGCAGGGTCGGACCCTGGAGTGGTTGTAGGGCGGACTGTGGAAGGTGTGGCGATTCAGGTCAGGCCAGCATCATCTGAATCAATTCGCGTCACTGTCCGGTAGCTGCATATCGGTGACCACGTTCTCGCCATTGGTCACGTCATAGGCAATCACAATGTCCATGCCCGGCTGCAGCGCGTCGAGATCGGTTTCGGCATTGAGCTTGTAGGACTTGCCGTCATCCAGTGTCAGCGTCAGCGTGTCCTTGTCGACCTTCTTGATCAGGCCTTCGGTCTGGCCGGCGAATGCGGCGGCGGTGGAAATCAGCAACATGGCGGCAACAGCGCCAATCAGGGTACGCATCGTCGTCCTCTTTGGTCATTGCGCCGGCACTATGGCGGCGGATCCTCAACGGCGGATGGAAGAGAGCAGAAACCAACCGAATGTGTCAAAACTAAATCCGCCGGATCACAGTTTGATGCACCGGATCACGGTTCGATCACTGTGGAAAACGCCAATGGGAGGTAGCACTCAGTGGGCGCCGCCGGGCGGCAAGGAGAACGGGGAGCCGGGAACGGACGTGTCGAGCCGTTGCTGCGCGAACGGCAGTCCGAGCCTGAAACTCATTGACGAGGCGCGAGCCGTCCAGCCGGGTTTGGGCGGCTCGACATATTTCGACAGGTGAATCTCCACCGAGCCGGCATTCTGCGGGCTGGCCAGTATCAGACGGACAAGTTTTTCGTTGGCGACAAATCTGTAGTCGCGGACGGGGAAAAGCTGCCTGCCATCGATCGTCGCGGACGTTTCGACTGTTATTGCATTGCTCTCAGGCGGAGCCTTCACGCCCACCAGATCGATTATCTGGATGGCATTGGGCTGTTGAACATCCAGCCTCACGGTTCTGTCTTCGGAGGTCGAGGCGAGTATCGGCACATCCCGACGCTGCGCGGTCACGGATGCGACGAGCAGGACTATGAGCGCGCCCGTCGCAACAGTGATTGCCTCCCTTCGGCCGAAAGCGGACGGCTTCAGCCTGTAGGCGACAATCCCCAACGCGATGGGAAACATCCACTTGTAGTAGTGGACGTTGAAATAGCGGAACATGCCGGTCGGGACGCTGTCCCGATAGCTCGCATAAACGATCAGATGCACGGCCATCATCAAGCCGGCCACCCGCATGAACAGGGGCTCCGGGAAAACGATCAGAACGATCGCAAGAACGACGGCGATGAACAGGATGGGGATCACGCTGATCCAATCGGCATTGAACTCCAGGAAATAGACCTGTGAGGCAACAAGAAGCGAAAAGAGCCGCTCCGGAACCTGGAAAATGTCGAAGCCAATTCCTCCTGCGACGGCCTGGAAATATGTGCCGGCCAGAGTTCCGGCGCTCAGGTAATTGAATGTTGCGAAGAACAGCACTGGCATGGCAAACCCAGCCGCCCCGGCGCCTATGGAAACGATCCCGTTTCTGCGCGCGTCGGGTTCATTGCCCACTGCCATCGCCACGACAAGCGACGCATAGGCGATTGCAGCCGGAGCAGTCGTGGCGAAGTCCGCGGTACGAACGGGGATCTGGGCGCCGACAACAATGCCGAACAGGATCGCGTTGGTCGCGAAGGTCGATGCGGGGAGCGATGAATGCCTCAGCCGATCGAAGCGGTCGAGAAGTACAAGGGCCGCGGCGAGGAGGAACGCGCCAAGCGTGCTGGTCCACGGAACAACCCACTGAAGCCCGATGATCGGGTAACCGACCATGCCCGCCAATGTGAAAAGAGCTGCGGCGGCGGGCCCGAGGTGCGGTCGAAACAGGCGGAACACGAGCAGAAAGAAACCGGCCATCAGCGCGAGGTTGACCAGATAGAAGGGGTGCATTTCCGAAATTGGTAGAAAGAGCGCGCCGAAGAGG
>NZ_RZSG01000436.1:0-5073 GCF_003997725.1 Mesorhizobium sp. M4A.F.Ca.ET.050.02.1.1 | reverse complement strand
GTCTGCGATGTCCTGCGCGCGGGTTGTCGCTCCCTGCTCGTTCCATTTGCAGCTGGCGCGGAAACCGAACAAACGGTTCGCGCCCTGATGCTCGAAGAACTCGGTCTTGCAACGGTGCTGATGGAAAAGGACCTGTCGCCTGAAGGTCTGGCGCAAGCGATCGAACAGGCGCTTGTGGGACCGACGCCACCCGGGCATCGTCTCGATCTGGAAGGGGCGCGTCACTCGGCGCAAATCCTGCGCGAGCGGTATCGAACCTGGTCCGTAAGATCCTAACGCGGGTCGCGCCTGGATCAGATTCGCGCAACGCGCTTCAAACAGTTCCAATCAGCATGAAGCGCGTATAGTTCTTTGTCGGCAACTCGCCGGAAAACCTGATCTCCCGCAGCGCCGCCATGGCTTCGAAGGCTGCCAGTGAAGCCACGCAGTTGATGTGCGTCGGCTCGCTGAAATAGTCGTTCGATTGCAGAAGCACAGTCGTGCCCCGCGGAAGCAGAGCAAGCCAGGCGCTGAGATCGGCTATGTGTTCGCAGCTTGTATTGACAACCAGGTCAGGTTGCCCGGCCGCATAGTCGAGTGCGTACATATCGTCCGTCAGCGCCCGGAACCGATCGCCGGCTTCCCGGTTGAGGGTCCGGGCGACCGGCGCGACTTCGGGATCGATGTCGATGCTATCGACCGCCGCGATGTCGAAGCGGGCATCGTTGAAAAGCATTGCCGGCAATACGCCGTACCATCCGCCCAGCACCCATATGCGCCCGAACCGGCCGCCGCAACTTTCGAACAGCCTGTCGAGCGCCCACATCTTGCAGGCGACCTGCTTGTGGTTGAAGGCATTGGCGATGTCGGCCTGCGGATGCTTGGCTATGACGCGCGCCAGCCCTGCAACGAGAGGGTGCTTGACATAGGCGGCAATTCCCCGCGTGAGGTCCAGGGCCTGTTCGTGCCCGTCCGTGCCGGCATTGCGTGGTTGCGTGATATCCATCATATTCGCCTTGTATGTTGGGATTTCGGGCGACACAACGCAATCTTGCCTCCGCCTCGCAGGCTTTGAACGTGTCGCCAGCGCTGATTGCCGATGCGCCGTTCACCAGCAGATGCTTTTACTTTGCTTTAGACCGAAGGTTCACAGTCGCATATGGAACCCAGCCTAGCCCGCTATATCTGGAGGCACACCAAGAAGCAGCAGATATGGATATTGCTGATCGTTCTGCTGTCGATGATCCCGTATTTCATGTCCTTCGACCTGCCGAAGCTGATCGTCAACGGCCCGATCCAGGGCAAAGGTTTCGAGCAACCGGGAGCCACCCAGCCATTCATGAGACTGCACTATGACCTGCCGTTCATTGGCGAGGTCCAGTTGTTCTCCGGCTTTCAGCTCGACCGCACGGCAACGCTGCTTGCCCTCAGCGTCGTGTTCCTGTTGCTGGTCGTCATCAACGGCTTGTTCAAACTCTACATCAACACCTACAAGGGCCGCCTCGGCGAACGCATGCTGCGGCGTATCCGCTTCGATCTGGTCGATCGAGTGCTGCGGTTTCCGCCGTTTTACTTCAAACGGGTGAAATCCGCCGAAGTGGCGACCATGGTGAAGGACGAGGTGGAGCCGCTGGGCGGCTTCATCGGCGACGCCTTCCTGCAGCCGGTGCTGCTCGGCGGCCAGGCGCTGACGGCCATGCTGTTCATCATGGTCCAGAATTTCTGGCTCGGAATGATAGCGGTCGTGATCGTGGTGATCCAGATCGTGCTGATCCCGCGAATGCGGCGGCGGCTGATCGTGCTCGGTCGCGAACGGCAGCTGACGGCGCGCGCGCTTTCGGGCCGGGTTGGCGAAATCGTCGACGGCATCGGCGCGGTTCACGTCCACGACACGTCAAACTACGAGCGCGCCGACATAGCTGCCCGGCTCGGGCTCATTTTCAAGATCCGCTTCGATCTTTACCAGTGGAAATTCATGGTAAAGTTCCTCAACAATTTTCTCGCGCAGCTGACGCCCTTCCTGTTCTACATGATCGGCGGGTATCTGGTCATCGAGGGGCGGCTGGACGTCGGCCAGCTCGTGGCCGTGATCGGCGCCTACAAGGACCTGCCCGGACCGATGAAGGAACTGATCGACTGGGATCAGGCGCGGCAGGATGTCCAAGTCAAATATCAGCAGGTGGTCGAACAGTTCACCGTCGACGGTGTCATTGCGCCGACAATCGGGGCATTGACGATCGAAGCCCCCGGTCCGATGACCGACCCGCTGTCGGCGATCGGTCTGTCGATAGCGGACGATGGCGGTGCATTGCTCCTCGACCGTATCTCCGTCCAGGTCAAGCCGGGTGAAACGGTGGCGCTGGTCAGTACCGCAACAGGTGGAGCGGAGGCGCTTGCAGAAGCCTTCGCGCGCCTGAACCGGCCGAAAGGCGGCAAGGTCGCTTCGGGCGCCCACGACCTGCTTGAACTCCCCGAAGCAGTGACCGGCCGGCGCATGTCCTATGCCTCGTCGGATGTTTTCCTGTTCCAGGCAAGCCTCCGCGACAACCTGCTCTACGGGTTGAAGCATGCGCCGCTGACATCGGTGACTTATGACGGTGCTGCGGCAGACCAGCGCCGCTGGAACATCCACGAGGCGCGCCGGTCGGGCAATCCGGATCATGATATCCAAAGCGACTGGATCGACTACGCTTCCGCCGGCGCTACCGGCCCGCACGACCTCTTTGAAGCCGTGCGCCGGGTGCTCGACGCGGTTGTTCTGTCGCGCGACATTCTGGATCTTGGCTTGCGCTCTTCGGCCGACCTGACGCGTCACACGGAGCTTGCCAGGCGAATCGTCGAACTGCGTGCGGCGCTGCGAACGCGGCTGGAACACGAAGGGCTGAGCGGACTGGTGGTTCCGTTCGAACCCGGCGCCTACAACAAGGAAGCAACGATCGGCCAAAACCTGCTCTTCGGCGCTGCCGCCGGCCCCGAACTGGCCGACAGGGCTCTGGCGGCCAATCCCTATTTTGCTTCTGTGCTCAGGCAAGCCGGCCTCGACCGCACGCTCTACGAAATGGGCATGGAGATCGCCGACCAGGCGATCGAGCTGTTTGCCGACCTGCCGCCCGATCACCAGTTCTTCCAGCAGCTCGCCTTCATGAGCGCCGAGGAGATACCCGCTTACGAAACCTTGCTGCAACGGCTCAAGAACCGTGCCTACGAGGCGGTTTCAGAGAACGATCGCGCCATGATCGTCACCTTGAGCTTTGCCTATATCGAGCCCCGGCACCGCTTCGGCCTGCTGAGCGACGAACTGATGAGCAAGATCGTCGCTGCTCGCAACGGGTTCTATGAAAACCTGCCGCCCGAGCTGCAAAACGCGGTCGAACGGTATGATCCTGCCAAATACATTGCCGCGGCTACTGTCATGGACAATGTCCTGTTCGGGCGCGTGGGCAACAACCATCCCGACGCACCGGACCGCATACGCTCCATCGTCTATGACATTCTTGACGAGCTGGGGCTTTATGCCGAAGTTCTGGATGTCGGTCTGGACTTCAACGTCGGCTCCGGCGGCAGGCGGCTGACCGGTGGACAGCGACAGAAGCTCGATGTTGCCCGCGCCCTGCTCAAGCGTCCCGATTTTCTCATTCTCAACCGGCCGCTGTCGGCGCTCGACCAGCGCATGCAGGATAAGGTGCTGCAAAACGTGCTCGAGGAGGCCAGACGCGACGGCCATTCGCCGGCAATTGTGTGGGTCGTGACGAATCCGGCAATGGGGATGATGTTCGATCGCGTTGTCGTCTTCGACTCGGGCCAATTGGTGGAAGACGGAACACACGAGACACTTTTGGCAGAGAGCGGTATCTTTAAGGAATTGCTATCATAGAGCATTGGACATTCAGATGGGATCATTCTGGCGGTGGGAGCTTGTGGCAAGATCAAGGGATTCGGGTTTCCGGCTGATCGGCCCGCCACCTTTCGCGTGGTTCGTCTCGCCGTCCGGAAACAGAATTGATCCCATCCGGGTGTCGGTTGTTCTAGTCTCGCAGACGTGAATGGGAAGGTTCGCGACAATGCTGCTCAAGGATGAGGTTGGAATGCTGCAACGCGTTCCCCTGTTCTCTGGCATAGAGCCGACAAAGCTCAAACTGCTTGCGTTCACATCCGATCGCGTGAGCTACAGCGCCGGGCAGATCCTTTTCCGGCAGGGCGATGAGGGCGACGCCGCCTATGTCATCCTTTCAGGCAGGGCGGATATTCTGGTCGATTCCGACAACGGACCGATAAAAGTTGCCGAACTGCTGCCAAATTCGATCGTTGGCGAGATCGCCATATTGTGCAACAGCTCCCGCACGGCCACCGTCAGAGCCGCAAGTCCGGTGGAAGCCTTGAGAATTCGCAAGGATCATTTCCTGAGGCTTATGAAGGAGTTCCCGGAAATGACCATCGAGATGGTTCGGGTTCTTGCCGATCGCCTGAGCCATACGACCGCGGATCTGATCGATGCACGAAGCGCCAAATAACGAATGATTTGCGCTCGATCCTTGCCGCCGTGATGGCACTGGCCCTCTCACGGACAAGGTCACCAGGAGGAAGACCTGTCTCGCCTAGCAGCAGTTGTTTGGCTACGATGGCCGAGGGGGACTACGAAGGGCTTGCATGGACGACGACGTTTTCCTGGTCAGGTTTTGGGGCGTGCGCGGCAGCATTTCGGTATCGGGGCCAGAATTCTCTCGCTATGGCGGCAACACAAACTGCATTGAGATGCGATGCGGTAAGCATACGCTTCTGTTCGACGCGGGCTCTGGCTTGCGGCCTGCCGGCTGGGCGCTTCGGGCGTCGGGCGTGACCGATACCGACCTGTTTTTCACCCATTGCCATTACGATCACATCATCGGGCTGCCGGCTTTTAAGCCGATCTATGACCGGAGCGTCAAAATCAGGCTCTGGTCCGGGCATCTTGCAGGACGCATGACGACGCGGCAGATGGTAGATGAGTTCATGCGGCCGCCTTGGTTTCCGGTGAGACTGGACGTCTGCAAGGCAAGCCTCGACTACCGCGATTTCGTATCCGGAGACGTGCTTCGGCCGCGCCAAGGGGTGGTG
>NZ_RZSG01000435.1:0-5086 GCF_003997725.1 Mesorhizobium sp. M4A.F.Ca.ET.050.02.1.1 | reverse complement strand
GTCCGACCGATCTGTTTTGCCCGAAGCTCCGGCGCACACCGGTGCCACGCCGCCAGCCAAGGGGCCGGTCGAGCCATCGGCTGAACAGACTGACGCCGACCAGCAGCCGGCGGCCGGGACCCGGGATGACACCGGCACGCCAGTGAGCACGGAAGCGCCGGCGGCCGCGACGCAAGACGATGCGGAACCGGCGGAACCGCAGGAGAACGATGCCGAGGACGAGAGCGATCTGGCTCGCCTCGACGGCGAACCGGACGAGATTGCCGAAGAACCTTCCGCCGGCCAGGCTACCCCGCCCCCGGTCTCGGGCTCGCTGCTCGACTACGCGGGCAGCGACGACCAGACCGGCCCGGTGGCCGAAAGCAGCGACGCCGCGCCGGTTGCCGGACCGGACGAAACGACGGCAGCGGCAGAGGCCGCGGAGCCCGCTGATACCCGGTTCGATATTGTCGGGACACCGCCCGACGGCCGCGCCGGCGACGACAGCATGACCGCGGACGATTTCCGCGATGCCGAGGACAGCGAGGATTGGGCAGCGTCCGGTGAGGAAGCCTCCCCCGACGATGCCGGGCCTGCCGATGCGGCTGCGCCCGCGGCGGAGCGGCCGCGCCTGCAGGTGCCGCCGCTGCGGCTCGACGGCTTCGTGCCATCGGCTTTCTCGACCGGTGAGGAAGCCAAGGCGCCCGATACCTCCATACTCGGCAAGCTGCCGGTGCCGCTGCTCATCCACTCCGGCGACGCGCTCTACTATGCCAATGACGAGTTCCTGCGCCTGACCGGGTATGACACGCTCGACGAGCTGACGGATGCCGGCGGGCTCGGCGCCCTATTTGCCGATCCCTATTCGCCACCCGAGGACGGCGCTGCCGGCGAAAGCGACCATGCGCTCAAGTTGAAGACGCGCGACGGGCAGGAATTCCCGATCGACGCCATCCTGCGCTCGGTGCCGTGGCGCGCCGGCAAGGCGCTGATGCTGGTGGTGCGCCGCTCCGGCGAGGAGGGCGCGGCGCCCGCGCATTTCAGCGCCGCCAATGACGAGCCCACCCAGCAGCCCGACACTTCCGAGCTGAAGAGCCGCATCGCCGAAATGCGCACCATCATCGACACCGCCACCGACGGCGTGGTGCTGATCGGCCGCGACGGCAACATCCGCTCGATCAGCCGGCCGGCGGAAGCGCTGTTCGGCTTCGACAGCGACGAGGTCGCCGGCAAGCCATTCGCCTCGCTGTTCGCCATCGAGAGCCAGCGCGCGGCGCGCGATTATCTTGGCGGGTTGTCCGAACCCGGCGTGGCGAGCGTGCTCAATGACGGCCGCGAGGTAATCGGGCGCGAGTCGCAGGGACGGTTCATTCCGCTGTTCATGACCATCGGCCGGCTGCCCGGCGACAGCGGCTTCTGCGCCGTCGTGCGCGACATCACGCAGTGGAAGCGGGCCGAGGAAGACCTTACCCAGGCGCGCGCCGTGGCCGAGCGCGCCTCCTCGCAGAAGACGGATTTCCTGGCCCGCATCAGCCACGAGATCCGCACGCCGCTCAACGCCATCATCGGCTTCTCGGAACTGATGGTGGACGAGAAGTTCGGTCCTGTCGCCAACGATCGCTACCGCGACTATCTGCGCGATATCAACCGGTCGGGCAACCATGTGCTCGACCTCGTCAACGACCTGCTCGACATCTCCAAGATCGAGGCCGGCCAGCAGGAGATGGATTACGAGGCGGTGTCGCTCAACGACACGTTGGCCGAAACGGTGGCAATGATGCAGCCTCAGGCCAATCGCGAGCGCGTCATCATCCGTTCCAGCTTCGCCTCGCGGCTGCCGGAAGTGGTGGCCGACCTCAGAAGCGTGCGCCAGATCGCGCTCAACATCCTGTCGAACGCCATCCGCTACACGCAGGCCGGCGGCCAGGTGATCGTGTCCACCGCTTACGAGACCTCCGGCGACGTCGTCATGCGGGTGCGCGACACCGGCATCGGCATGAGCCAGGCCGAGATCGAGCAGGCGCTGAAGCCGTTCAAGCAGATCAATGCGCTGAAGCGCGGACGCGGTGACGGCACCGGGCTTGGGCTGCCGCTGACCAAGGCCATGGTGGAAGCGAACCGGGCGCGGTTCAGCATCACCTCGACGCCCGGCGAAGGCACGCTGGTGGAAGTCGCCTTCCCATCGACCCGGGTGCTGGCCGAATAGCGCACTGCGGGAAAAAGAAAAGGCGTCCAACGGGACGCCTTAAGGATGGGATTGCTGTCACAACGGGGGCTTGAGCGAATCTGAACCTCAGGGGACGAGGAACGGGATTTCTCCCTCAAGTTACGTGCGACTATCGGCGCCGTCCCTTAACAAGTTCTTACCGGGCCGCCAAAAAATTTACGAATGTGTACCACTCGTGAAATCTAGGTAAATTCGGCCGACATTTTTCGTTAACCATGCCAGGGCAGTTCAGTCGGCGAGCTGCGGCAGATTGCGGAACAGTTCCAGCGCTTCCGGATTGGCCAGCGCCTCCTTGTTCTTGATGGCGCGGCCGTGGACGACGTCGCGCACCGCGAGCTCGGTGATCTTGCCCGATTTGGTGCGGGGAATGTCGGTGACCGCGACGATCTTGGCCGGCACATGGCGCGGGCTGGCGCCAGTGCGGATCTTGGCGCGGATGCGCTTTTCCAGATCCTCGTCGAGCTTCACGCCGGCGGCCAGCCGCACGAACAGCACGACGCGCACGTCATTGTCGAAATCCTGGCCGATGCACAGCGCCTCGAGGATCTCCGGCATCTGCTCGACCTGATTGTAGATCTCGGCCGTGCCGATCCTGACCCCGCCCGGATTGAGCGTCGCGTCGGAGCGGCCATGGATGATCATGCCGCCATGCGCCGTCCATTCGGCGAAATCGCCATGGCACCAGACATTGTCGAAGCGCTCGAAATAGGCGGCCCTGTATTTCTTGTCCTCCGGGTCGTTCCAGAAGCCGATCGGCATCGCCGGAAAGGCCTTGGCGCAGACCAGTTCGCCCTTTTCCTGCCTGACCGGCCTGCCGTCGTCGTTCCAGACATCGACGGCAAGGCCGAGCCCGGGCCCCTGGATCTCGCCGCTCCATACCGGCTCGATCGGCACGCCGAGCACGAAGCAGGAAACGATGTCGGTGCCGCCGGAGATCGAGGCCAGGTGCACATCCGTCTTGATGCCGTCGTAGACGAAGCGGAAATCCTCCGGCGACAACGGTGAACCGGTCGACGAGATGGTGCGCACGCTCGAGAGATCGTGCGTGCCGATCGGCTTGAGGCCGGCCTTACGCACGGAATCGATGAACTTCGCCGAGGTGCCGAAATAGGTCATCTTCTCGGCGTCGGCAAAATCGAACAGCGCATTGCCGTCCGGATAGAAGGGCGAGCCATCATAGAGCAGCAGGGTCGCGCCCGAGGCGAGGCCGGAGACCAGCCAGTTCCACATCATCCAGCCGCAGGTGGTGAAGTAGAACAGGCGGTCGCCATCGAGCAGGCCGGCATGAAGGCGCTGTTCCTTGACATGCTGGATCAGCGTGCCGCCGGCCGAATGGACGATGCACTTCGGAATGCCGGTCGTGCCGGAGGAGAACAGGATGTAGAGCGGGTGCGCGAACGGCAGCCGTTCGAAGCTTACGGGCTTCGCGACGAAGGACGACAAGGCCGCCTCCAGGGCGTCCGCCTTGTCGATGGTCGCGGCGACGTCGGCCGAGGTGCCGAGATAGTCGACGATCAGCACCTTGCGGACGCTCGCAAGCCTGGCCGCCACCGCCCTGACCTTGTCGGCGACTTCGATCGCCTTGCCGTTATACCAGTAACCGTCAGGCGCGATGAAGACCACCGGCTCGATCTGGCCGAAACGGTCGAGAACGCCCTGCTCGCCGAAATCCGGCGAACAGGACGACCAGACGGCGCCGATCGAAGCGGCGGCGAGCATGGCGGCGACGGTCTCCGGCATGTTGGGCATCATTGCCGCGATGCGGTCGCCCTTCTTCACCTTCAGCGACAGGAAGAGCTGCTGCAGGCGCGACGTCAGCGCATTGAGTTCGTTCCACGACAGCCGCCGCTCGACCTTGTCCTCGCCGCGAAAAACGATCGCATCGCCGGAGCCGGTTTTCTTCAGCAGGTTCTCGGCGAAGTTCAGCCTGGCGTCGGGAAAGAAGGCGGCGCCCGGCATCCTGTCGCCGTCGACCAGCACGCGTTCGCCCTTGTCGCCGACGACACCGCAAAAATCCCAGGCTAGGCCCCAGAACGCCTCGCGCTCGTCGATCGACCAGCGGTGGAGCTCGGCATAGGAGGAAAAGGCCGTACCCGTCTTGGCCGCCGCGGCCTTCATGAAGGCGGTCATGGGCGCCGCGTCGATCTGGTCTTGCGTCGGCGTCCACAAGGCGGTGTCGGCGGCCATGCTCGTTCCTCCCAAAAACGCGACGCGTTCGCGGCAGTTAAGCCCAACGCCGCGTACGTCGTTGTCCCAAAACCGGCGTGTAATTTCCGGCGACGGCCGGTGGCACCGCTTATGCATACCGCAGCGCAGCAGAGCAAGATTTTGTTCGGCCGGCGGCTTCAGATGTGCGCAAATGCCATCGCCGGGCCATAAAGACTTGAAATGCGTCGGCGCTGGGGTACATCCGTCGGACGATTTGTCGGCAATGGAAGCATATAGGGCGATATGCCATCATCTTTGATCCGGCGCGGAGCATGGGCGATCGGCTTTGCCGTGCTCGTCATCGCGCTGGTCGTCGCCGCGCTGCCGCTGATCGCCTCGACCCGCATCGTGCGCGACCGCATCGCCTGGGAAATGAGCGCCTGGAGCGGTTTCAGGGTTACTATCGATGGCTCGCCGCGCATCGAGGTCTGGCCCACCTTCCGCGCCATCCTGACCGACGTGACGCTTTCGCAATGGACCGAGACCGACGCGCCGCCGGTGATCGAGGCCGAACGGGTAGAGGTCGATCTTTCGGCCATGGCCGCCTTGCAAGGCGACGTCGTGTTCTCGACGGCGCGGCTGGTGCGGCCGACGATCAGGGTCCAGCGCACCGCCAGAGGCTTCTTCCTGCCGGCCATCCCGACCGGCGGCCGCATCACGCGCTCGATCGAC
>NZ_RZSG01000434.1:0-5113 GCF_003997725.1 Mesorhizobium sp. M4A.F.Ca.ET.050.02.1.1 | reverse complement strand
GTTTCAAGATTGCGGTAGTCGGCGCCACGGGCAATGTGGGCCGCGAAATGCTCAACATTCTGGATGAGCGCGGCTTTCCGGTAAGCGAAGTGGTGGCGCTGGCCTCGCGGCGCAGCCAGGGCACCGAAGTGTCCTTCGGCGACCGCACGCTGAAGGTCAAGGCGCTCGACACCTATGACTTTTCCGACACCGACATCTGTGTCATGTCGGCCGGCGGCAACGTCTCCAAGGAATGGTCGCCGAAGATCGGCAAGCAGGGCTGCGTCGTCATCGATAATTCGTCCGCCTTCCGCTATGACCCGGACGTGCCGCTGATCGTGCCGGAAGTGAACCCGGACGCGGTGGAACTGTTCTCGCGCAAGAACATCATCGCCAACCCGAACTGCTCGACGGCGCAGCTGGTCGTGGCGCTGAAGCCGCTGCATGACGCGGCGACCATCAAGCGCGTCGTTGTCGCCACTTACCAGTCGGTCTCCGGCGCCGGCAAGGAAGGCATGGACGAGCTGTTCACCCAGACCCGCGCCGTCTTCGTCGCCGACCAGGTCGACGTCAAGAAGTTCACCAAGCGCATCGCCTTCAACGTCATTCCGCATATCGACGTCTTCCTCGACGACGGCTTCACCAAGGAAGAGTGGAAGATGGTGGCCGAGACCAAGAAGATGCTCGACCCCAAGATCAAGTTGACGGCGACCTGCGTGCGCGTGCCGGTGTTCATCGGCCACTCGGAAGCGGTCAACATCGAGTTCGAAAAGCCGATCACGGCCGACGAGGCGCGCGAGCTCCTGCGCGAGGCGCCGGGCTGCCAGGTCTTGGACAAGCGCGAGAACGGCGGCTACATCACGCCGCTCGAATCGGCCGGCGAGGACGCCACCTTCATCTCGCGCATCCGCGAGGATTCGACCGTCGACAACGGCCTGTCGATGTGGGTCGTCTCCGACAATCTGCGCAAGGGCGCGGCGCTGAACGCGGTGCAGATCGCCGAACTTCTGGTCGAGCGGGGCCTGATCCAGCCGAAGAAGAAGGCGGCATAATCTCGCTCGCGGGCCGCACCGCCGCTGCCGCGGCGGGCCCTCCGCGGGGGGGCGCCGGACGACCGGCGGCCCGCGGTCGCGGGCTCGGCCTTCGGCCGGGTAGCTTCCTTCTCCCCGTTCACGGGGAGAAGGTCCCGGCAGGGGGATGAGGGGCGGCACCGGCATCTCAAGCAGGCGGTGGAGAGCCGGCATCACAACCGATTTTGCTCCGCCAATTCCATCAACATCGCCATCGCTTCCTCGGCCCGATCCGCCGGGACGAACAGATGGTCGTGGTAAAAGGCCGAGACCGGATTGACGCCCATGCCAGCCCCTGCCAACCGCGTGGTGATGGCGGCGAGGAATCCGACGGCTTCCAGCGAGGAGTGGATGTTCAGCGTGATCATCCGGCAGCGGAAGATGCCGTCGATGCCGACCGCTCTCGACTGGTCCTCCTTCACGATCAGCGTAAGGCCTTCCTGCTCGCGAAAGCTCATGACCGGATCGAGGCCATCCGGCATGGTCGCGCCCGGCGCCAGCGTCGCGAAGACGTGGACATCGGGAAGCAGTCGCGGCGTCATCGACGCCAACAATTTTTGCAGATCGGTTTCGCCGGTCATTTTTCCTCCCTCGGCGGCGCGCGGCTGCCAGTCTCGCGAGCCCGCCGCCTCGTCCTTAGACCGGCCGGATGAGCGCCGGTAGTGCCTGCCCGGGCGACACGGAAATGTCGCTGTCGACCGAGCTTGCTTTGCCGTTGCATAGCACAATGGACGGGATCGGGACCGGAGCCGGTCCGTCTGGGGGTTTTGATGATCGTCCGCCCGCGTCCGCGCTTCCTGCATCTGTTCTTCATCATGCGCGGCTCGGTGGTGCCGCGCATCCTGCCGCAGATCTTCGGTTTTGCCGCCTATGGCGCGCTGGTGGTATTGGTCATCAAAGCTCTCAAGCTCGACTTCGGCAATGCCGGCACGGCACCCTTCGCCCTGCTCGGCGTGGCGCTGTCGATCTATCTCGGCTTCCGCAACAACGCCGCCTATGACCGCTGGTGGGAGGCGCGCAAGCTGTGGGGCCAGCTCGTCTTCGACATCCGCAACCTGGCGCGCGCCTCGACCGGCCTTATCGAGGACCGGGCCGAATTGCGCGGCCTGTTGATGGATGCGATCGCGTTTTGCCATTTCCTGCGCGGCCTGCTCAGGCGGGTGGATGCTACGGCGGAAGCGCGCGGCTTCATCGGCGATGAGGCCGAAGCCGTGGTGAAGGCCGTCAACTCTCCCGATGCCCTGGTACGCAGGATGGGCGCGCGCATCGCGGCGCTGCGCAGTCCGGGGCGCTCGATGCGGTCGGCTACCGCATCCTCGACGAGCGCCTGTCGGAGATCGCCGCCGCGCAGGCCGGCTGCGAGCGCATCGCCGGAACGCCGTTGCCTTTTGCCTACACGCTGCTGCTGCAGCGAACGGCCTACGTCTTCTGCCTGCTGCTGCCGTTCGGGCTGGTCGCGCCAGCCGGCTGGGCAACGCCGCTGTTCACGGCGCTGATCGCCTATACCTTCTTCGGCCTCGACGCGCTCTCGGAAGAGCTCGAGGATCCGTTCGGCACCCAGCCCAACGACCTTGCGCTGGATGGGCTTTGCCGCGTCTGCGAGATCTCGGTGTTCGAGGCGCTCGGCGAACCGGCGCCGAAGATGATCCCGGCCGAACGGTTCTATTTCTCCTGAGGCCAGAGCGTTCCAGCCCTGGCCATCCGGTTTGCGAGCCGGATGAGCGCTGCCTGGATTCTGTTTTTGACACCGCCGCTTGACTCGGCCGGCGGCCTCTCGTATAGAACCAAAAGGTTATATAACCAGTTGGTTCAATATGACGGATAGCCTCAGTCTGACCCTCGCCGCGCTTGCCGACCCGACCCGGCGCGCCATCCTGGCGCGGCTGGCGCTCGGCGAGGCCTCCGTCACGCAGCTGGCGGAGCCGTTTGCCATGAGCTTTCCGGCGGTGTCGAAGCACCTCAAGGTGCTTGAGCGCGCCGGCCTGGTGGCGCGCGGCCGCGACGCGCAGTTTCGGCCGCGCCGCCTGCAACCGGAACCATTGCGCGAGATCGACGAATGGCTGGAGACCTACCGCGTGCTATGGGACGCGCGCTTCGACCGGCTGGAAACCTATCTGCAAGCCTTGCAGGCGGGTGATCCCGGCGCAGGTAAAAGCTAAGCCGGCCAATCATCTTGCCGCCCTTGCGCAACAAGACATCCAGAGAGGGGAACATGACAGATCAGACCATCGACACGCCATCCGACGACCCGGTCATCATCATCACCCGGACCTTCGATGCGCCACGCGCGCTGATGTTCAAGCTTTTCACCGATCCATATCACCTGGTGCGATTCTGGGGACCGGAAGGCTCAACCTATCCGGTCTGCGAGATGGATGTACGGCCTGGAGGGCAATTCCGTCTGACCATGCGCTTCGCCGACGGCAGTGAATACCCAACCAACAGCGTCTATCTCGAAATCGCTCCGCCGGAGCGGATCATCTATCGCGACGCCCCGCTCGATCGCAGTCAGTGGCAGGATACCCTGCCGCCGCCCAACATGGTGACGACAATCCTGTTCGAGGATGCCGGCGGCAAGACGCGGATCGTCGCCAACATCCGCGCCAACTCGGTTGCCGCCCGCGACATGGCGGTGAAGATGGGCTTCGGCCAGATGGTCATGGCGAGCTACGCGCGGCTGGAAGCCTATCTCAAGACACTCTGAGTGCCCTTGCGGCGCGCCGGAATGAGCCGCGCGCATCTGTGAAAAAGATTCCGGCACGTGTCGGACGGTCGACGCGTGCCGCGTCCTTGGTTCGAGCCTGGCAAAGACGCCGGGGTTCTAACTAAAATATTAGGAGGGAACGTCAATGAGCATTGCTCAAACCGCGCCCGTGTCGTCGGGTGCCCTGTGGACCGGTCGCGTGCTCAGCGCGCTCATCGTGCTGTTCATGATCTTCGACGGCGCCATCAAACTGCCGCCGCTCGACATCGTCACCCAGACGATGGTGCAACTCGGCTGGCCGGCCGATCCCAACGCCGCGCGTATGCTCGGCATCATCGGGCTGATCTCCACCGCGCTCTACGCACTGCCGCGCACCTCGGTGCTCGGCGCCATCCTGCTCACTGCCTATATGGGCGGCGCCATCGCCACCAAAGTGCGGCTCGACAGCCCGCTGTTCTCGCACACGCTGTTCGGCGTCTATCTCGGCATCATTCTGTGGGCCGGCCTGTTCCTGCGTGACCCCAGGCTGCGCGCGCTGATCCCGTTTGCCCGCTAAGCATCGGGAGGACCGTAGAATGTTCACCACCATCCTCACTATCCTGATTGTCGCCATTGCCGCCGTGCTCATCTACGCCGCGACACGGCCGAACGATTTCGTCGTCAGCCGCTCGGCCATCATCAAGGCGCCGCCCGAGGCGATCTATCCGCTGATCAACGACTTCACGCGCTGGCCCGAATGGTCGCCTTACGAAAAACTCGACCCGGACATGAAGCGCACGCTGTCCGGCGCCGAAAGCGGCAAGGGCGCGGCCTATGCCTGGGAAGGCAACGGCAAGGCAGGCGTCGGGCGGATGGAGATCACCAGCTCGGTTCCATCCTCGCTGGTGGCGCTGAAGCTCGATTTCGAAAAGCCGTTCCGGGCCAACAACAGCGTCGACTTCACCTTGACGCCGTCCGGCGAGACCACGACCGTCACCTGGGCGATGCGCGGCGGCCGTCCGTTCATCGCCAAGCTGATGGGCCTGTTCATGAATTTCGACACGCTGATCGGCAAGGATTTCGAGGTCGGCCTCGCCAACTTGAAGCGAGCCGCCGAATAACTACCTGAAAATGCACCATCTTTGCGCGTCCGGGGGGACGCGCGGCACTGCAGGGCGGATCAAATCACGTCTTTGTGCGTTATCGCTGCAAGGCGGGTGCAGGCGCATTCCCGTTGGGGAGAAACGATGATGAAGAAAGCGATAGTCTTAGTGGCCCTGCTGATGGCGCTCGGCGGTTGCTCGCAGACGGAAAAGGGTGCTGCGGTCGGCGGCCTGGGCGGGGCGGCGATAGGCGCTGCCGTCGCGAATGACCCGGTGGA
>NZ_RZSG01000433.1:0-5124 GCF_003997725.1 Mesorhizobium sp. M4A.F.Ca.ET.050.02.1.1 | reverse complement strand
TGGGCGTGGGAACGCTCCTGCTGCTTTCCCTGACCGGGCGGGAAATCAGCCGCGAGGCGGACCAGCCAGCGGGTGGTGGCAACTATTTCGCCTACGAAATCAGCATGCGACGCGTCGTCCACGCATGGCGGCCGATCGACAGGCCGGCACCGCGACTGGATGGTTGATTTGGCCGGAAGCGAGCAAGTCTAGGCTTCTGGTTAAAATCACTTTTACGCCCGGCGCCATATGCTGCCCCGATCGACCTGGCACAAGGCATGGTGGCGATGTTCGGGCGCAGGATCTTCGGCAAGCAGCAGCACAGCTTTGCCGAGCTCAAGAAAAGGATGCGTCCGACGCCCGATGCCGACGGCGTGACGCGCGTATTCTCCAAGGAACTCTGGGACGATCCGAAAATCGGCTCCATGCTGCGCGAGCTCGGCTTCGCGCCGGACGATCAGCGCAACATAATGCGCACGGCCGACGACTACATCGCCCTCTTCGCCACGGCCAAATACCGGCTTCAGAAGCGCACCGAGACCTTCAACCGCGATATGGCGGCACGCCATGGCTATTGCCGTGCCGCCCCCTTCCTGGTCATCGATCAATCGATCTGGGACGGCGAGCATGGCGCGTTCCTCTATGCCCAGATGGATCTCATCGGTTTCGACGACTGGAATGTCATCATGCTGGCGGTGGATGCGCGGACCACGCAATTGTGCGGCCTGCCGGCGCATCCGGGCGCGGTGCCGGCGCTCACCCAGGTGATGACCGAGCATGTGATCAGATGGAAAACGCGTTACGAATTCGCGCTGGAGGAATTCGGTGTCACCGCCACCGGCGGTCAAGGCATTACGCGGGAGCAATTCGAGGCGCAGAAGGAAGCGCTGCGCCAGGAAATCATCGACACCGTTGCCTCGATGAAGCCGCGCACCATCGGTGAATTGTAATCAGTCGGGGATGATAGCTGTGCTCCTCAACGGATCATGAGGGCGGTGCCGTAGAGTCCCAGAGCGAACATCGTGTGAGAGACGAGGTTGAGGGCGCGGATCTGCATCGGATTTGGCCGCTTCGAGGCGGCCCAGCCGGCGCCCATACCGGGCGCGAGCAGGAACCAGCCGGCGCCGACAGTGACGATGCCGAGGATGAAGGCCGGCAGGAAGGTCGGCTGGGCGAGCCACGCCGTTCCCGCGAGCACGACCAGGATGATGCCGTAGACGATGCCGACAAAATAGTGGAAGGCCCAGCCCAGCGCCACTTCATGCGCGTAAGGCGCGGCTTCGCCGATATCGTCGTGGAAGACCTTGCTCCTGAGGTGCCAGACCCATCGGCCGACCGGCCCCCAGTTCGGCCGCGGCTGCGCAAAGGCCTTGTTGAGGAAAACAGCCCAGATATCCATCAGCAACGTCGCGCCGATGCCGATCGCCATACTGCGCCAGATTACATCGAACATCGGTCAGTTCCCCGAAGGCAAGAAACATCAAGCGCGGCCGGGCGCGATCCTTGGCGATGTCTGGTCCGGCTCGGCCCGGTCCAGTGCTAGAGCTGTTCCAGGATGTGCGCGGCACCCGACGTGTCGACGCCGGGCTTGGTCTCGACGTTGAGAGCGGTGACCTTGCCGTCCTCGACGATCATCGAAAAACGCTTCGAGCGCAGCCCCATGCCGTTTGCGGAAAGGTCATTGTCGAGACCGACCGACTTGGCGAAGTCGCCGCTGCCGTCGGCCAGATAGAGGATCTTGTCCTCACCGCCGCTGAAGCGCGCCCAGGCACCCATGACATGCACGTCGTTGACGGAGACCACGGCGATCGTGTCGACGCCGCGCGCCAGGATGGCGTCATGGTTTTCCAGATAGCCGGGCAGGTGGTTGTTGCTGCAGGTCGGCGTGAAGGCGCCGGGAACGCCGAACAGCACGACCTTCTTGCCCGCGAAGAGGTCAGCCGTCGTGATCGGCTTGGCACCGTCGGCGGTCATCGTCTTGAAGGTCGCATCGGGCAGTCTGTCGCCAACGGAGATCATTGAATACCTCGTTCGATGATGGGTGGGAAGTGTGGCAGGATGTTTCCCTTGCGATAGCGAACTCGGATGCCGTCCGCAACCGCTGGCGCGCCTGGAGCAAAGGATGTCTCGAACTGCGCACCAATTGGAGTGTCACGGAAACGGCAGCAGACCCTCGACAGCGCCCTCGGCGCTGGTCAGCGTGTAATGGAGCCCGCCGTCGGTCGGCGTGGTCGATGGCCGGTCGAGGATCGGCACCGTGAACACCAGTTTGCCGTCCTTTTCGCTGCGCATCGGGGCGCCGAACATATAGTCCCGCTCGCCGGCGACGAAGAAGTCGGCCGCTTGCGGGTCGCCGGGGAAGCTCGCCTCGACGACCAGCGTCTCGTGGTCGCCGGGCAGCACGTTGACGCCAAAATCGGGCCTTGATGGCGCCGGCAGCGCCGCGAATGCCCCTTGCACCTGCGCAGTGTCCTTCACATTGTCCGCATCGGAAGCCGGGTCGAGGCTCAGCCGCGTCTGCACGGGAATGCAGATCGTCTCGCAGATGCCGAGGAAGACATCGGCCACAATGACGGCCGGCTGGTCGGCGGCCGACAGCATGAAGGTCACCGGCAGTGAAACCGGATGATCGTAGCCAGCCCATTTGCCGTAGCCGTCGTCGTGGCGTTGCGGCGGCGGAAACGAGATTGCGGCGCTCGTAATGTTGGTGCTGGGCGAAATGTCGATCTGCGGCGGCACGCCGGCGTCGCCTGGATCGCGCCAATAGGTCTTCCAGCCAGGCTTCAGTGCGATTTCGAGCACGCCCTGGACACGCCCGGCCTCGTCGGGCTTGCCGCTGGTCACAAGCCGCACCTTGCCGCCTTCGCTGTTGTACCAGATCGACGAGGAGGCCGATGCGGGAACGCTCATTCCCAGTCCAACGGCGGAGCAGAGCAGCAGGATCTTCAGGCTTCGCATGGCAGTGATTTGATCGTCAGTTCGTGGCTGCGCAATGATGTCATGAGCCTTTCGGTATCATATTTGCGTGAGATCGTGCACGCCGCCCGCAAGTGAGCGGCGAATTCTACGGCGGCAGCCAACCCTCAAATCGCGCGTCGCGCATCTTTTCGGCGCCCCGGAAACGGGTTACCCTCCCTTCCATGGACTTGTTGCGCCACAAGAAGACGACCGCCGGACGCGGTTTTCTCGACGATCAGTTCCTGATTGCCATGCCCGGCATGAAGGACGACCGCTTCACGCGCTCAGTCATCTACATCTGCGCCCACAGCGACGAGGGCGCGATGGGCCTGATCATCAACCAGACGCAGCAGATGCTGTTTCCGGACCTTCTGGTGCAGCTCGGCATCATGAACGAGCAGGAGGCGATCCGCTTGCCGGCGCATGCGCGCGACTTCGTCGTGCGCAACGGCGGGCCGGTGGACCGCAGCCGCGGCTTCGTCCTGCACTCCGGCGATTACCGGGTGGAATCCTCGCTCAGCGTCTCCGACGACATCTGCCTGACCGCCACCGTCGACATCTTGCGCGCCATCTCGTCCGGCAGAGGGCCCCGGCATGCGCTAATGGCGCTCGGCTATTCCGGCTGGGGCGCCGGGCAGCTGGAAAGCGAGATCGCCGAGAATGGCTGGCTGACCTGTCCGGCGACGCCGGAGCTCTTGTTCGACACCGATATCGAGCGCAAATACGACCGCATCCTCGCTTCGATCGGCATCGATCTCGCGCATCTCAGCCTGGCGGCCGGCCACGCGTGATCACGCCTGCGTAAGCGGGTACTGTTCCTTCAGCGTCTTCAGCACCTGGTCGCCGGGCATCGGCGCGCCGAACATGAAACTCTGCACATATTCGCAGCCCATCTGGCGCAGCTCCAGCGCATCGCTCTCGTCCGAGATGCCTTCCGCCACGACCGACAGGCCAAGCTCATGCGCCATGTTGACCATGGATTTGAGCAGCACCGCGCGCTTCGGCGTCGCGTCGTCGACGAAGCTCTTGTCTATCTTGATCGTGTCGAAAGGGAAACGCGTCAGATAGGACAGCGACGAATAGCCGGTGCCGAAATCGTCGAGCGACAGCCCGATCCCGAGCTGCTTCAGCTTTGTCAGCACATGCGCGGTCTGCTCCGGATTGTCCATCACCAGCGACTCGGTGAGTTCGAGGCGGAAGCAGCGCGGCTTCAGATTGGCGCGCGCGATGACCGAGCGCACGTCGCTGACCAGGTCGCGGCGGATCAACTGGCGGCTGGAGAGGTTGACCGAAACCGACAGCGGCGCGTCGCCGATCTGCTTCTGCCAGGTCGCCAGGTCCTCTGCCGCCTGCTGCATGGCGAACAGGCCGAGCTGCACGATCAGCCCGCAGCTTTCGGCCACCGGAATGAAATCGCCCGGCGGGATCATGCCGCGACGCGGATGGTCCCACCTGAGCAGCGCCTCGAAGCCGGCGACGCTGCCATCCTCCAGCCGCACGATCGGCTGGTAGGCAAGGGTGAATTCACGGCGCTCGATGGCGCGGCGCAGGTCGGATTCGAACTGCAGCCGGTCGGTGCCGACGGTGCGGAAGGCCGGCCGGAACGGCTCGATCCTGTCGCCGCCAAAGCGCTTGGCCTGGTGCATGGCAAGCTCGGCGTCCTTGACCATGTCCTCGGACGAGGTCTGCGCCGTCGTCCAGGTGATCAGCCCGATCGAGGCGGTAAGCACGATCTCGCGCTTGGCGAATGTGATCGGGTTGTTGATGGCGTGCTTGATGGCGTCCGCCACAGCGGCGATACGGGCCGGATCCTGTTCCGACAGGAGCATCAGCGCGAACTGGTCGCCGGCAAAGCGCGACAGCGAATCCTTGGGCTTCAAGAGCCGATGCAGGCGGCGTGCGATGGTGAGCAGGATGGTGTCCCCGGCGGAGATGCCGAGGCCGTCATTGACCTGTTTGAAGCGGTCGATGTCGATGACGAAGACGGTCGGGCGCACCTTGTCCTCGGTGCGGGCGATCGAGATGATCGCCTCCAGCCGGTTCATGAACAATTCGCGGTTGGGCAGGCCGGTCAAATTGTCGTGCACGGCGTCGTGCAGCAGCCTTTCCTCGGATTTCTTTTGCTCAGTGACGTCGACCATGGTGCCGACGCAGCGGATCACCTCGCCGTCCGAGCCAATCACCGGG
>NZ_RZSG01000432.1:0-5138 GCF_003997725.1 Mesorhizobium sp. M4A.F.Ca.ET.050.02.1.1 | reverse complement strand
GCTTTGCAGGGATGCTGATCGCCCGCCTCGATCAGATGTCGGCCTTCTCCACCCAGATCTCAGAGGCGCGGGCCAAGCTCGAGGACTACTATCGTCTCGAAGATTCGGCCGCCGACACTGCCGAGCCGGAAGGTCTGCGCGAGCTGGCCAACGTCACCGGCCACGTCCGCTTCGAGAATGTCGGCTTCGAATTCGCCAATTCGGGGCAGGGCGTCGACGACGTCTCCTTCGAGGTTCAGGCCGGCCAGACGGTAGCCATCGTCGGTCCGACCGGCGCCGGCAAGACGACGCTCATCAACCTGCTGCAGCGCGTCTTCACGCCCTCGAGCGGCCGTATCCTGATCGACGGCATCGACACCCGTTCGGTGACCCGCAAGTCGCTGCGCCACTCGATCGCCACCGTGTTCCAGGATGCCGGTCTGCTCAACCGTTCGATCGAGGACAACATCCGTGTCGGCCGCGCCGAGGCGACCTATGACGAGGTGCACGCCGCCGCCAACGCCGCCGCCGCGCAGGATTTCATCCTGTCGAAGAGCAGCGGCTACGACACCGTCGTCGGCGAGCGTGGCGGCCAGCTTTCGGGCGGCGAGCGCCAGCGCATCGCCATTGCCCGCGCCGTGCTCAAGGACGCACCGATCCTGGTGCTCGACGAGGCGACCAGCGCGCTCGACGTCGAAACCGAGGATCGCGTCAAGGAAGCGATCGATGAGCTGCGCCGCAACCGCACTACCTTCATCATCGCCCACCGGCTGACCACGGTGCGTGACGCCGACCTGGTCGTGTTCATGGACAAGGGCAGGGTGGTCGAGCAGGGTGGCTTCGCCGAGCTGTCGCTGCGCAATGGCCGCTTCGCCAGCCTGCTGCGCGCCGGTGGCCTGCTCAACGACGAGGAGGTCCGCCGCCTCAGCCGTACTGTGAACGAGGCCGCGTAGTCTCAAGGTCTTTCCTTCTCCCCTTGTCTTGTGGGAGAAGGTGGCCGAGCGAAGCTCGTTCGGATGAGGGGTGTTCCAGCTTGGCATAGCCTTGCGGTGAACCGCCTCATGCCTTCCAACACCCTGATCCGTCTCGGCGCTGCGCACCGATCCACCTTCTCCCACAAGGGGAGAAGGGAAGGCTGCGACAACCGCTCGATTGCCGCAAACGCGCCGCCGGTCTATGTAGGGCCGCATGAGCGACACCACTTCACGCCTGAGCGGCTGGGCCGACCTCGCCAACCCGACGCGTTTCGTCGGGCTGGCCGACAGGCTGGTTCCATGGCTGGCCGCGGCTGCCGTGCTCCTGCTTGCCGCCGGTCTCTATATGAGCTTCACCGCGCCGGAGGACTTCCAGCAAGGCATCACCGTGCGCATCATGTACATCCACGTGCCTTTCGCCTGGCTCGCCATGATGTGCTATTCGCTGATGGCGGTTTCGGCGCTCGGCACGCTGGTGTGGCGCCATCCACTGGCCGATGTCGCGCTGAAATCGGCGGCCCCCATCGGCGCCACCTTCACAGCACTTGCGCTGATCACCGGCTCGATCTGGGGCAAGCCGATGTGGGGCACCTGGTGGGTGTGGGACGCGCGGCTGACATCGGTCTTCGTACTTTTTTTGATGTATCTCGGCATCATCGCGCTGACGCGTGCGCTGGATGACGTCAGCCGCGCCGCCTGGGCCGCCGCCATCATCACCCTGGTCGGCTTCATCAACATCCCGATCATCAAGTTTTCGGTCGACTGGTGGAACACCCTGCACCAGCCGGCCTCGGTATTCCGCATGGGCGGCTCGACCATCGACGCCTCCATGCTGAGGCCGCTGCTGGTGATGGCGCTCGGCTTCACCGTGCTGTTCTTTGCGCTGCACCTGATGGCGATGCGCACGGAGATTTTCCGCCGCCGGGTGATCGCCATGCGCAGGGTTGCCGCCAGGCAGGCGGAGCGGGCTCCCCCTCTCCCCTTGTGGGAGAAGGTGCCGCCGAAGGCGATGGATGAGGGGTGTTCCAGGTAACGCCAACGCTACACTCCGCTGGAACACCCCTCATCCATCTCGGCGCTGCGCGCCGATCCACCTTCTCCCACAAGGGGAGAAGGAAAGGCCACTCACCCCATCCGCCCCCGCGCCGCCACCGGCAGCGTCTCCAGCACCTTGTCGCCGTCGATAAGATGCACCTGGTCAAACAAATTCGTCACCACGCAGCAGTGATCGGGCACCACGCGAACGCGCTCGCCGATGCGAAGCTTCGCGCCGTCGGAAAGCGTGACATTGCCATGCTCCTCGCTGAGGCTGGTGACCCTCGCGCCCGGCACCCCGAGCAACTCGCCGAAATCGGACAGCCCCAGTGTATCGGAGGACAGCGCCTTGCTGCCTGAATCGAGAATCGCACGGGTCGGCATTGGATGGCTGACCACCGTCGCGAGCACCGTCAGCGCGCAATCGTCGAGGCTGCCGACGCCTTTGGCGACCTGGTAGCGGTCGAGATAGATGTAGGTGCCGGGCCGGTATTCGGTGATGACGCTGTTCTCGCCCGAGCGCCACATGTCCGGCGTGCCGCCGCTGGAGATGCGCTGGCAGTCGAGGCCTGCCGCGGCAAGGGCCTGCTTCGCCCTTGCCAGCCAGCTCTCCGCCTGCGTCTGCTTGCCGGCGGCCGGATAGGTCATCAGTCCGCCGAGGGTGAGGCCCCTGGCGCTGTCGATCGCTTTCGCCAGCACCACCGCTTCATCTGCCGTCTGCACGCCGCAGCGGCCCATGCCGGTATCGCACTCGACCAGTACCTGTAGCGGGTGGCCGGCATCGGCAAAGGTCGCTGCAAGGCCTTCCAGCGTTACCAGGCTGTCCGCGGTTACCGACAGCGTCACGCGGCCGTGCAGCGCCTTCAGCCGTTCGAGCTTGGCGCGCCCGAGGATGTTGTAGGGGAGAAAAATGTCGGTCAGCTCTGCATCGGCCATCACCTCCGCCTCGCCGATCTTCTGGCAGGTGATGCCGACCGCGCCGGCCGCTATCTGCTTCTTCGCCCAATAGGGCAGCTTGTGCGTCTTGATGTGCGGCCTGAGCTTCAGCCCATGGGCGTCGGCATGCGCCTGCGCCTTTCTGATGTTGGCTTCGGCGCGGGCGGCGTCGATCACGATCGCCGGCGTATCGAGGTCGTCTATGCTTAGCATGCGATTGTCACCACCATAAGAACCGGTCGCGTTATGGCCCCGATCCGGCCGAATGTCACGGGCCAGAGCCGTCAGTTTGCGTCGACAGCGGACCGGCATTGAGCTATTCGGATGGGCACATTTCAGCAGGCAGCGGCCGGAAGGAAGAGAACCCATGAAGCGCTCGAGAATCAACGACATCATCCGCGAAGCCGACGCCTTCATCCGCTCCTTCGGCTATATCATGCCGCCCTTTGCTTATTGGTCGCCGGACGAGATGAAGGCGCATAAGGGAGACTCGTCAGCCATCTTCACCTCGCGCCTCGGCTGGGACATCACCGACTACGGCCAGGAGAAGTTCGACGAGCTCGGCCTGTTCCTGTTCACCGTCCGCAACGGCCGCTACGAGGACATGAAGCTCGGCATGGGCATGCTCTATGCCGAGAAGATCATGATCTCGCGCAAGGACCAGCTCCCGCCCATGCACCGCCACAACATCAAGGCCGAGGACATCATCAACCGCGGCGGCGGCAAGCTGGTGCTGGAACTGTTCATGCACGATCGCGACGGCGGGATCGATCCGAAGGCCGAAGTGTCGGTGCCGGTCGACGGCACCATCACTAGACTGCCGGCGGGCGGGCTCTTGAAGCTCGATCCGGGCCAGAGCGTCACGCTGCTGCCGGGCGTCTGGCACGCCTTCTGGGCCGAGGGCAAGGATGTGCTGATCGGCGAGGTTTCCACCGTCAATGACGACCTCACCGACAACGTTTTTCGGGAGCCGATCGGCCGCTTCTCCAATATCGACGAGGACGTCGCGCCGCTGCATCTGCTGGTGTCGGACTATGAGAAGTGGATGGGGTAATAGATCAGCCCGGCGAGCCAGGTTTCGGTTCAAGTGTATCGTGAGCCGGCGCTGCCCCTCATTGCCCTGCCGGGCATTTCTCCCCGTATAGTGACGGGGAGAAAGACGCTGTCGCGGATGGCTTCGCCAATCGCCACGTTGCAGCACAGGCGCCCGCATTTTGATCAGCCCTCTTCTCCCCGTCATTATACGGGGAGAAGGTGCCGGCAGGCGGATGAGGGGCAGCACCAACGTCTCGTGATTATCGAGAATACCGCTCCGGCCTACCGCGCGTACTTATCCGCCTTGCGGTTGCCGAGCAGCAGCTTGCGTTCGAGATGCGCCCTGAGCTCGCCGTAGTAGGCGGTCAGGAACGCCCTGGAATCCGGCGCTTCGATCGTCACGCCGATCTTCTTCCCGATCATTTCGGCTACGGCCTTCATCGCGAAATAGTCGTCGCGGCGCAGCACTTCCTCCAGCTTGTGTAGCTCGGCGATGCCGTAGGCGTCGAGCTGCGCAGCGCTGAACTTGAAACGGGCCGCGACTGGATCCTTGCTCCGCGACAGGTCCTCGACGAGCTTCAGCCTCGGCGCCTCGACCACCCAGGTTCCGGCGAGCAGGTCGCCGATGCGCATCCGGTCGCGGTTGAACAGCGGGAAGAGCGCGAAGAGCAGCGCCCACACCAGTCCGAAGACGGTGGTCAGCGTGTCGGCGACGCCGGCGCCGCCGCGTCCGGCGATGATCGACAACGGCAGGAAGATCTCGATCTCGCGCATCAGGTTGCGCGCGATAACCTGGTCGACCGTGAGACCCGCGCCGCTGCGCGAGGCGACCCTTATGCCGACGATGCGCTTGCCGGGTGTCGCTGCGCGTCGGCCGGCCTCGAAGGCGATGAAATAGGCGTTGCGCAGCAGGAAGATCAGGATGATCCAGACCACGAACAGCGGCTGCAGCCCGCCGAAACCGATGCCGCGTAGCCCGAACAGGGCGACGATGGTGATGACGACCGCGGTGGTGGCGATGATCACCACATCGAGCAGGAAGGCCGAGGCCCGTGTGCCGGCGTCGGCAAGCCTGATCCTGAGATCGACGCCTTCCGGTGTGATCAGCGGCCGTGTCGGCGCGAACGCGGCGCGTCTAGTGATCGCCATGCCGCACCATTCGGAACAGGTAGAAATAGG
>NZ_RZSG01000431.1:0-5143 GCF_003997725.1 Mesorhizobium sp. M4A.F.Ca.ET.050.02.1.1 | reverse complement strand
CATCCGACGAAAGCTGTTTCAGCCGCCAATAGGCGCCGCGCACCTTGAAAGAGCCGGCCCATTGCAGCGACTCCGGCTTGACGAAAACGCGTGCGGCCCCCGTCTCCATCGCGAGTGCTGCCGACTCCAGCAGCGGCGTCACCTGCGTTGCCGTCGAGGTGACGGCATAGGCCTTCTTGAGATGATCGAGTGAGGGGACGAGTGTTGTCATCATTCGCCTCGCGGGTACCGCTTGTTCTCTTCGAGATTGTCGAGGTTCATGTGGTTGCGCATATAGCGCTCCGACGCCTTCTGCAGCGGCTGGAAATCCCACGGGTAGTAGGCGCCGTTGCGCAGCGCCGGATAGACGACCCAGCGGCGCGCCTGGCTTTCACGCACGGCGGCGTCGAAGGCGGCCATGTCCCAGCGCGCCCGGACCTTGTCCATGAACGCAGCCACCAGGCCCGCGTTGGCCGGGTCGTCGGCGAGGTTGTCGCGCTCGAGCGGATCGGCTCCGAGATCGAACAGCTGTGGCGGGTCGAGCTCGCAATGGACGAACTTGTATTTGCCGTCGCGGATCGCCACCAGCGGTGCGTAGGAGCCCTCGGCCGCGTACTCGATCAATGCCGGCGCGGCGCGCTGCCCGCCATTGGCAAGCGGCAGCAGCGACTGGCCGTCGGTCCATGGCGCGATCGCGCTCATATCGATGCCGGCGAGGTCGCACAGTGTCGGCGTCACGTCGAGGTTGGAGACCGGCGCCTCGATCAGCCCGGCCGGCACGCCCTTGCCGGCAATCATCAGCGGCACCCGCGCCGAGCCCTCGAAGAAGCTCATCTTGAACCACAGGCCGCGCTCGCCCAGCATGTCGCCGTGATCCGAGCAGAACAGGATGGTGGTGTCGTCCAGCATCCGTGTCCGCTTGAGAACGTCCAGCAGCTCGCCGAGCTTGTCGTCGACATAGGAAATGTTGGCGAAATAGCCGCGCCGCGAACGGCGCACCTGCTCAGCAGTGATCTCGAAAGCGGAATAGTCGCTGGCGCGGTAGAGCCGCTGCGAATGCGGGTCCTGCTCGTCATGCGCGATGAACCCGGTTTCGGGATCCAGCGCCTGGCAATTCTCGTAGAGATCCCAATACTGCTTGCGCGCGACGTAGGGGTCGTGCGGGTGCGACAGCGAAACGGTCAGGCACCAGGGCCGGCGGTCCGCATCGTCCTGCTCCCGCGACAACTGATAGAGCTTTTGCGTGGCCAGGAAGACGACCTCGTCATCATACTCCATCTGGTTGGTGGTCTCGGCGATGCCGGCGCCGGTGACCGAGCCCAGATTATGGTACCACCAGTCGATGCGCTCGCCGGGCTTGCGGTAGTCCGGCGTCCAGCCGAAATCGGCGGGATAGATGTCGGTGGTCAACCTTTCCTCGAAGCCGTGCAACTGGTCCGGTCCGACGAAATGCATCTTGCCCGACAGGCAGGTATAGTAGCCGGCGGCGCGCAGATGATGGGCGAAGGTCGGGATCGAAGAGGCGAATTCCGCCGCATTGTCGTAGACCCCGGTGCGCGACGGCAGCTGCCCGCTCATGAACGAGGCGCGGCCGGGCGCGCAGAGCGGCGAGGCAGTGTAATTGTTGGCGAAGCGCGCCGAGCGCTGGGCGAGCGCCTTCAGATGCGGCACATCCAGGAACTCCGCCGGCCCGTCGGGGAACAGCGTTCCGTTGAGCTGATCGACCATGACGATCAGGAAATTGGGCCGTCCGGTCGTCAAGGCAGGCTCCGTCCGCTGAGCTTGGTTTCGAGATAATCTTCGACGAGCGCGATGGCCGTCGCCGCGTCCGGCACGCCGTCCTTCAGCGCTCGCCGGATATAGAGCCCGTCGATCAGCGCCGCCGTGGCTTCGGCGACGCGATCCGCCTGGCGCCTGGACAGGATGCCGGTCAGCCCGCTCATCAGGTTCGAGTGCAGCCGCCTTGCATAGACCTTGAGCAGGCGCCGCAAAGCCGATGACTTCTGCGCCTCGACATAGAAGGCAAGCCATGCGGCGATGGTCTCGGGCTGGAACTGGTCGTCGGAGAAGCTGACGGCGACCACTGCCGAGACGCGCTGGCGCGCCGTGCCGGTGGCGCGAAGTGCGCGCCTTGTATCGGTGTTGAGCTCCGCCAGTATGTGCCGCATCGTCGCGAACAAAAGCTCGTCCTTGGCGCCGAAATAGTGGTGCGCCAACGCCGACGACACGCCGGCGCGGCCAGCGATCTCCGACATCGTCACGTCCAGCGAGCCGCGCTCGCCGATCGCAGAGATCGTCGCGTCGATGAGCGCCTTGCGGCGCAAGGGTTCCATTCCGATTTTCGGCATTCTGGGATCCGGGCTCAAAGCGAGATTATTTTTTATTGACGGATCAATCAACAAAAAATCGATGCTGGCATCAACCGATCGTGCGGCTCTGGCCCATCCCATTGCCTGGAAAAAAGTTCACAATTGAACAATATTGAATCTCATGTCGCGACAGGACGTGCTAGCGTGTGTGGAGTCAGGTCAGGCCGGCATTACCTGAAGATCCACACACGCCAGGCTGCGCGGCAAATGGAGGCTGTTATGACCGCATGCATCGTCGGCTGGGCGCATTCGCGCTTCGGCAAGCTCGAGGGCGAGACGCTCGAGGGTCTGATCACCAAGGTTGCCGTGGAGGCGCTCGACCATGCCGGCATCGGCCCGGACGATGTCGACGAGATCGTGCTCGGCCATTTCAATGCCGGCTTCTCGCCGCAGGATTTCACCGCGAGCCTGGTCCTGCAGGCCGACGACCGGCTGCGCTTCAAGCCGGCGACGCGGGTCGAGAACGCCTGCGCCACCGGTTCCGCCGCTGTCAGGCAAGGCATCCGCGCCATCGACGCCAATGCCGCCCGCATCGTACTGGTGGTCGGCGCCGAGCAGATGACGACCACGCCCGGCCCCGAGATCGGCAAGAACCTGCTCAAGGCCTCCTATCTGCCGGAGGACGGCGACACGCCGGCCGGCTTCGCCGGGGTCTTCGGCAAGATCGCGCAGGCCTATTTCCAGCGCTATGGCGACCAGTCGGATGCGCTCGCCATGATCGCCGCCAAGAACCATAAGAACGGCGTCGACAATCCCTATGCGCAGATGCGCAAGGATTTCGGCTACGAGTTCTGCCGCCAAGAGAGCGAGAAGAACCCATTCGTCGCCGGCCCGCTGAAGCGCACCGATTGCTCGCTGGTCTCCGATGGTGCCGCGGCGCTCGTGCTCACCGACACCGCGACGGCACTGAGGATGCGCCGCGCCGTGACCTTCCGCGCCAACGAGCACGTCCAGGACTTCCTGCCGATGTCGAAGCGCGACACCCTCGCCTTCGAGGGCTGCGAGCAAGCCTGGAACCAGGCGCTGAAGAAGGCCGGCGTGACATTGGACGACCTCTCCTTCGTCGAGACGCATGACTGCTTCACCATCGCCGAACTGATCGAGTATGAGGCTATGGGCCTAGCCAGACCCGGCGAGGGCGCGAAGCTGGCGCTTGACGGCACGACAGCTAGGGACGGCCGCCTGCCGGTCAACCCCTCCGGCGGCCTGAAGGCCAAGGGCCACCCGATCGGTGCCACCGGCGTGTCGATGCATGTGCTGACCGCCATGCAGCTCACCGGCGAGGCCGGCGGCATCCAGGTGCCGGGCGCCAAGCTCGGCGGCATCTTCAACATGGGCGGCGCTGCCGTTGCCAACTACGTTTCCATTCTCGACCGGATCAGGTAGAAGCGGCCCGCATTTAAAGCGGCGCGCTCTGGGCGCGCGCGTGCGGGAGGCAGCATGGCAAATCCGGTTCTGGTCGAGGTTCTGCGCGGCGCGGTGGTCGAGAGTGCCCATCGCGGCGCGGTCGCTGTCTTCGACGCCGACGGCAAGCCGTTGCTGGAGATCGGCGACACGGCGCGTCCGGTGTTTCCGCGCTCGGCTGTGAAGGCGATCCAGGCGCTGCCGCTGGTCGAAAGCGGTACGGCCGACGCCTATGGCTTCGGCGACCGAGAACTGGCGCTGGCCTGCGCCTCGCATTCCGGCGAGCCGGCGCATGTCGAACTGGCGCAAGCGATGCTGGCGAAAGCCGGTCTGGACGGAAGCGCGCTCGAATGCGGCGCGCATTGGCCGTCGAACCATGACACCACCATTGCTCTCGCCCGCACCGGCAGCGTGCCGAATGCGCTACACAACAACTGCTCCGGCAAGCATGCCGGCTTCCTCTGTACCTGCGTGCATTCCGGGATTGCCCACAGGGGCTACGTCAAAGCCGGCCATGCGCAGCAGGAGATGGTGCGCGATGCCATGCAGTCGGTGACGGAGGCTGCCCATGACGTCGACCATTGCGCCACCGACGGCTGCTCGATCCCGACCTATGCCGTGCCGCTGAAAAGCTTCGCGCTGGGTTTTGCCCGCATGGCGACAGGCACCGGCTTTTCGCCGCAGCGCGCCAAAGCGGCGAAGCGGCTTTTGTCGGCGTGCATGGCCGAGCCGTTCCTCGTCGCTGGCACCGGTAAGGCCGTTGTCGCGCTGATGCAGGCAGCGCCCGGCCGCATCTTCGTCAAAACCGGCGCCGAGGGCGTCTATTGCGCCGCCATTCCCGAACTCGGCCTCGGCATCGCGCTGAAATGCGATGACGGTGCCGGCAGAGGAGCCGAGGTGATGATCGCCGCCGTGCTGGCCAGGCTGTTGCACGATGACGAGGCGGTTGCCGCCAGGCTCGTCGAACAGGCCAATCCGCCGGTCGAAAGCCGGATCGGCGCCAAGGTCGGGTCGCTAAGGCCGACCGCTGCGCTTGGCTAACGCTAGGAAACGTGGTTGCGCTCGACGGTCAGATGCGCGTAGCCGGCATTGCCTGACTGGGCAAGGTCGGCGGTTGCCGGATCGGCCCAGCGCTGGCCGATGATCGCGCCGTTCAGCGCGTCGTCGATGACATTGTCCGAGATGATCGCCGTTCCTGCGCCCTCGACCACCGAGACGGCAATGCCGGTGCCGACCTTGCGAATGATGTTGCCGGTCGCCACGACATTGCGCAGATACGGACCCCAGCCGATCTGCATGCCGTAAAGCGGCGCGTTCTCGACGACATTGCCCGACACCGTGGTGTCGGCCTCGACGCTGATGCCGACGCCGAAGCCGGGCGCGTCGGCATC
>NZ_RZSG01000430.1:0-5145 GCF_003997725.1 Mesorhizobium sp. M4A.F.Ca.ET.050.02.1.1 | reverse complement strand
CCTCTCCGGGCTGCCGCAACGTTTCGAGTAAGGCCGCCGTGGTTCCCCCTCCACCACGGCGGCTTTTTCGTCTTCAGGTCAGACATATCGGTCTGAATGTTTTTCCGCTGCCAAACGCTGGTCCAACGTTCCCGGCTTTTCGTTTTCGGCTCGTCCCTTTAGGGTCGGCGCAAAATCGAAAGGCTTCAGACAATGTCCAGAATCTCCCCCGTCCTCGATCGTCTCGACCAGAATCTCGACCAGAGCCTCGAGCGCCTGTTCGGCCTGCTCGGCATCAAGTCGATCTCCACCGACCCGGCCTTTGCCGAGGATTGCCACAAGGCGGCGGAATGGCTGGTGGCCGAGCTGAAGCTGATCGGCTTCGACGCCAGCGTGCGCGACACGCCCGGCCATCCGATGGTGGTGGCGCATCACGACGGGCCAGCGGGCGCGCCGCATGTGCTGTTCTACGGCCATTACGACGTGCAGCCGGTCGATCCGATCGAATTGTGGGAAAGCGATCCATTCGCGCCGGCGATCAAGGAGATCGAGCCTGGCCGCAAGATAATCACCGGCCGCGGTTCGGCCGACGACAAGGGGCAGTTGATGACCTTCGTCGAGGCCTGCCGCGCCTGGAAGCAGGTGCATGGCGGCCTGCCTTGCCGCATCACCATCCTGTTCGAGGGCGAGGAAGAGTCCGGCTCGCCGTCGTTGAAGCCGTTCCTCGCGGCCAATGCCGCCGAGCTCAAGACCGACTTCGCGCTCGTCTGCGACACCGGCATGTGGGATCGCGAGACGCCCTCCATCTGCGTGTCGCTGCGCGGCATGGTCGGCGAGGAAATCACCGTCAAAGCGGCCGATCGCGACCTGCATTCGGGGCTCTATGGCGGGGCTGCCGCCAATCCGATCCGGATCCTGGCCGGGATCCTGGCCGATATCCACGACAAGGATGGGCGCATCACCATCCCGGGCTTCTATGACGGTGTCGAGGAGACGCCGTCGCAGGTGCTGAAGTCGTGGGAAACGCTCGGCGAGACCGCCGAGAGCTTCCTCGGGCCGATCGGCCTGTCGATCCTCGCCGGCGAAAAGGGCCGCTCGGTGCTCGAACTGACCTGGGCGCGGCCGACGGCGGAGTTCAACGGCATTATCGGCGGCTATACCGGCAAGGGCTTCAAGACGGTGATCGCGGCGGAGGCCTCGGCCAAGGTGTCGTTCCGCCTCGTCCACAAGCAGGACCCCGAGAAGATCCGGGCTGCGTTCCAGGCTTTCGTTCAAGAACGCATCCCGGCTGACTGCTCGGTCGAATTCCATCCGCATGGCGGCTCGCCGGCGATCAAGCTCTCCTACGACTCGCCGTTCCTGGCCAAGGCCAAGGAGGCGCTGTCCGACGAATGGGCGAAACAGGCGGTGATCACCGGCGGCGGCGGCTCGATCCCCGTGGTCGGCGATTTCCAGACCTATCTCGGCCTGGAGTCGCTGCTGGTCGGCTTCGGTCTCGACGATGACCGCATTCACTCGCCCAACGAGAAATACGAGCTCACTTCGTTCCACAAAGGGCAGCGCTCCTGGGCCCGTATTCTCGACGCGCTGACGCGCTGAGGGGTCGAAAGACAAGTTTTTGTTGATTTTTCGTCGGATCGCGGTGAGGACGAAACGAACAGCGCAGGCCGCGATCCGGAGACAATGATGAGCGACATCCGCTTCCACAAGAACGACTTGCCCGACCTGTCCCACTACAATGTCGGGGCAGTGGCCATCGACACCGAGACGTTGGGTTTGAACCCGCATCGCGATCGTCTCTGCGTGGTGCAGATCTCGCCGGGCGACGGCAGCGCCGACGTCATCCAGATCGCGCCCGGCCAGAAGAAGGCGCCGAACCTGGTCAGCCTGCTCCGCAACCGCAGCGTCACCAAGCTGTTCCATTACGGCCGCTTCGACATCGCCGTGCTCTACAACGCCTTCGGCGTCGTGGCGGAACCAGTGTTCTGCACCAAGATAGCCTCGCGCTTGACCCGCACCTATACCGACCGGCATGGGCTGAAGGACATTTGCGGCGAGCTTCTCGGAGTCACCTTGTCGAAGGTACAGCAATCGTCGGACTGGGCGGCGGAGACCCTGTCGCCGGAACAGCTCGAATATGCCGCCTCCGACGTACTCTATCTGCACCGGCTGCGCGAGGTGCTGGCCGCCCGGCTGGCGCGCGAGGGCCGCACGAAGGAGGCCGACGCCTGCTTCCGCTTCCTGCCGACGCGTGCCAAACTAGACCTGATGGGCTGGGGCGAGGAGGATATCTTCGCCCATAGCTGACGGCCTCGGAGGACGACATGGCGGAGAGGAAACCGATAGCAACCGCGCCGACCGACGGCTCCAAGGTCACCGTCTACTGGAAGGACGGCAATGGGGTGATCAACGAGTCGATCGCGCAATTTCGCGACGGCGGCTGGTGGACCTATATCGACAGCACCACGCAGAAAAAGGTCGAGCCGACCAGCTGGCGGCCTGCCGTAAGCGACGATGACGACTAGGGGGCTATTGATATTCAGGTGATGCCGGCCTGCAATGGTGGATTCCTGCGCTTCCGGTACTCACGGACCCAAAAGTCCGCTCCATTGCGGTTATCGGAATCCACCATCTTCGGCTCGGCCTGACCTGAATCTCAACAGCCTCTGGAGCAATTACAGGAAAGGCGGCGCGGATGAGCTGGTCGCTGGCGGGCGGGGTTGCTTTGGCTTAGCCTGAACCCGTTGATATCGAGGCCGATTCGGGGGGCGCGCCCCGGCGTCGCCCTCCTGCTCAGAGGAAAGCTCAATGGGTATCGAAAGCCTTCTCATCTTCATCATCATCGGCGCCATCGCCGGCTGGCTCGCCGGCCTCGTCGTGTCGGGCTTCGGCTTCGGCCTGATCGGTAACATCATCGTCGGCATCATCGGCGCCTTCATCGCCGGCTGGCTGTTCCCGAGGCTCGGCTTTGCCATAGGCGGCGGCATACTCGCCGCCATCATCAATGCCACGCTCGGCGCCATCATCCTGCTGCTGGTGGTCAAGGTGTTGAAGCGAGCGTGAGGCCCGACCGCGAAAGCGCGTCGTGCTGAAACAGAGTCAGGCGACGCGCTTTAGGTCTTTTGTTTTTGTGCATGCCGTTATCCCAAAACCGATGCGCACTTTTTGGTCGAGATGCATTAGAAGGGACGCGCCGTGAAGCAGAACATGCTCTATCTGATCATCGGCGCGCTGCTGGTCGTGGTCATCGCGCTCGGCGTCTATGTCTACCGCGAGCAAACCCGGCCGAAGGGCGTCGAGCTCAAGATCGACGACAAGGGCATTTCGATCCAGCAGAATTGACGAAAGGGTCGGCGCCACCGGCCTTGACGGTGGCGGCGACCCGTGAGGATGGCGGGCAAGGCCACCGCAACTTCGCAACAAGGCTGACGCCGCTAGGAACCGCCGCGCTATTCCCGGCGCTGCGCGAACCCCTGGGCTTTTGCAACCGCCGCGCTACTTCCCTTTCGTGGACCCGGTTCACTGATTGGCAGATTGGGAGGTTTTCATGGATCGCCGATTATTCTTGACGGGAATGCTGGGCTTGGCGGGGGCGGCCGCAGTCGTCAGCGCGGTTCGGCCCATCAGCGCCGTGGCCGGCATTCCGGACGCGGGAAGCGGTATCCTCGACGAGCTCGAGGCGCAGGACAGGCAGGCCTGGGAGGACGACGGCACCGAAGCGGATCTGCAAACCGTCTCGCATCGCTATTGGCGCCGGCGCAGGAGACGGCGGCGCGCCTGGAGACGTTACTGCCGCACCTACTGGCGGTACGGCCGCCTGCGCAGGCGCTGCTATCGCCGGCGCGTCTGGATCTGGTTCCGGCTTTAGCCATTAGGCGCTGATCCTGCCCCGGCCGGATGGTCGCGCCGGGGCAGGGTGTTGATCGCCGGTTCAAACATGCAGCGCGCCGCCAACGCGCGGCGGATAACAGGACGAGGCGCCAGAAAGCATGGGCAACAGCGGCCGCGACGAGCACCAAGCCGGTGCCTCGCCAAGCATTTGATTATCAATCCTTTTCAAATTCTACCGACTTGACTCGCCCCTAAGGCCACGACCGCCGCAATAGGTCCTACGGATCCTGGCGTAGTGCGTCGATGGCCAGCGGCGAAAGCGCCCCTGAACCTCATCGGACTTGAGAAGAGCTGCTGCAAGCAAGCATCGCGACGTCGCGAGTCGTGAGCCGATTGACAAAACAATCCAAGCCTATCATATGATAGGTAGACTATCGATTGATAGGGAGGGGATCTTGGATCGAGTGAGCTCGGACGCTTCACGGTTGCAGGAGCTGGGTTATCGACAGCAGCTCCGGCGCGGACTCGGCGTCTTTTCGACATTTTCTATCGGCGTTGCCACCGTCGCACCGGTGGTCGGTCTCTATGCGATCTTCGGACTCGGGATGAACCTGTCCGGGCCGGTGTGGGTGTGGCTGCTGGTACTGTCCCTGGTCGGCCAGGTGCTGGTGGCAGTGGTCTATGCGGAACTCGCATCCGAGTTCCCGATTGCAGGAGGGCCCTATCAGTGGGTGCGCCGGCTGATCGGCCCGGACGCGGGCATCTTCACAGGCCTCATATACCTCGTTGCCGTATCGGCGGCGCTCGCCACCGTGGCGTTCCTTGCGGCGCCGTGGTTCGCGCAGTTGCTCGGTCTTCAGCCCTCGCCGGGCGGGCACATGCTGCTTTCGTTCTGCGTGCTGCTCGCTTCCCTGCTGGTCAATGCCGGCGGCGTCCAGGTCGTTCGCGTGGCGGTAAACTTCGGCATCGCAGCCGAGATAATCGCTTCGATGCTTATCGGCTCGATGCTGCTGGTGTTCTTCCGAATCCACGATGCCACCGTCCTCTTCAGTTCGATGGGGGCTCCGACCTCGCTCGGAGCAGCGCTTGCCACGCTCGCCGTCTGCGGTTGGGCCTTCGTCGGCTTCGATGCGAGCGCGTCGGTCGCCGAAGAGACCACCGGCGCGGGCGCGAACGTTCCGCGTGCCATCCTTGCCGCCACGGCGGTCGTTGGCATCGCAGTGGTTTTGGTCGCCGTTGCCGTCATCCTGGCGACCGGTGACCTCCAGGCCGTGATCTCGGGCTCTGAAATGGATCCGGTCACGGCGACGGTGGTCGCCTCGCTGGGTGATTGGT
>NZ_RZSG01000042.1:0-19351 GCF_003997725.1 Mesorhizobium sp. M4A.F.Ca.ET.050.02.1.1 | reverse complement strand
TCATAGAGGTCTGATGACGGTACTTTTTTCAGGCTAAGGCTATGAAAATTAAGAAGAAGTTCCGCCAAAAGCCCTCAAAAAACCCGTGACGGTACTTTTGGAAAGGCAGTCGGGATGCTGACGGACGCCGCAATCAAGGCATTGAAAATAAAGCAGAAAATGTACAAGGTGGCGGATCGTGACGGGATGTATGTCCGCGTCATGCCTAGCGGCACGATCTCGTTTCGTCTGGATTACAGGCTCAATGGCCGGAGGGAGACCGTCTATCTCGGCAAGTACGGGCGCGATGGGATCTCCCTGCTCCAAGCCCGGGAAAAATGCCTCGATGCACGTCGAGCGGTTAGAGAAGGTCGCTCTCCAGCCGTCGAGAAGCAGCGCGACAAACGGCGACTGAAAGAAGCAAAGAGCTTTGGTCAGTTTGGAGAGAAGTGGCTGACCATGGCATCAATGGCGGATAGCACTCGCTCAATGCGCCGGTCAATTTACGAACGCGAACTCCTGCCGGTTTGGCGCAATAGGCTGCTGACCGAAATCACACCGGACGATCTTCGCGCCCAATGTGCCAAGATCGTCGAGCGTGGAGCGCCGGCAACGGCGATCCACGTCCGTGATATCCTCAAGCAAATTTACGGCTTCGCCATTCTCCATGGCGAGAAGGTGTCCAATCCGGCCGACGACGTAGGGCCGGCATCGATTGCTCACTTTGTCCCGAGAGATCGCTCGCTCTCCCCAACTGAAATCCGCGTCATGCTCAAGATACTGGAGAAGGTCGCAACACTGCCCACCATTCGCCTTGGCCTTCGCCTCATCCTGTTCACGATGGTTCGAAAAAGCGAACTTCAGGACGCAACCTGGGACGAGGTTGACTTCGAGAATGCGGTCTGGACCATTCCAAAGGAACGGATGAAGCGATCGAAGGCCCACAACGTCTATCTATCACGCCAGGCGCTCGACATCTTTGTTGCGCTCAAGACCTGCTCGGGGAACTCTCGTTTCGTGCTGCCATCCCGCTACGACGCGGACGCGCCAATGGCGCGCGCAACCTTCAATCGTGTGACCTATGCGGTGGCCGAACTGGCGAAGAAGGAAGGCCTGCCGCTTGAGCCATTCACCGTGCACGATCTCCGGCGCACGGGCTCTACACTTTTGAACGAACTAGGGTTCAACAGCGACTGGATCGAAAAATGCCTGGCTCACGAGGACGGCCGCTCCTCCCGCGGCGTCTACAACAAGGCGGAATACGAAGTTCAGCGCCGCCACATGATGCAAGAATGGTCCGATGCAGTGGAAGCCTGGGTCGAGGGAAGGAAGCGCCCCGTCGTCCTTATGCCCCCGATGATGACGGTCTTTGAGCCCGATCCAGCGCTTTGACAGGAGCGGTCTTTCTCAAACGCACATCTGGAGGGCTGGCTCGGGGAATTGGTGCTGCCCTGCGCGCATGGAGCCAGGCTTCAACCTCGGCCAAATCCCACACGACGCAACGGGGCGTAAGAGCGAAACGTCGCGGAAATTGCCCGCGCTGCTCCATTTCATAGATTGTGCTGTCAGCCAGAGGGACGATTTCACGTAGCTCCTTACGGCGGATCGTCCGCTTTATTGTAGCCTCCCTGGGATCAGTCATGGCGGCCTACCTTTCCTCGTGTCGCAGAACGATTGCTGCCGATAGCTGGCGAGGATGGAAAGGGCGAAAGTCGATAAGCGTATGTTGGGCGGTGTTTTCGCACATATCGGTCAGTCAGGGTCGCCATGACCCGGACCGAAGAAACGGTTATTCGACCTGACGCGCCTCGACGGATCGCATGCCGCTCCGAGGTCAAGCTTACCGAGGAAGCATTATATTGCGCCCTTCGCCGGGGGCTGTCGGTCCCGCATCCCGCCTTACGGCGGCGCTATGCTGATGCTCCTACGGCCGCCCTGTTGAACCGGTCTCAGGGCCACGAACCTGCTCCAGCACCGAACTGACTTACTCCCTCCGACGGGCATTTCGGTGCTTACGCCTTGTACGCCCTTTTTTGTGTTTGTCGGGAGAGCGGGGGCTCTCCCGACAAAGAGTCAGAGAAGGGCCGGGTTTTCGGCGACGGGTTGAGGCGGAAGGAGAGGCCTTCGGCGCCCGTCATGGAGACGACCCATGACACAAGTTCTGAACGCCACCCGTGATCTTTCCGGCGGCTTCAAGGTGGATTTGAGCCGCGGCGAGCGGATTGGTCGCGTGTCCTCGGAATGGTTTTCGCGGCCGGCCGACGAGCGCTACTTGTCCTTATCGGAGCTATTCGAGGCGGTGCAGACGCGGACCGAGCGCAGCCGGACGAGAACCGTGGAAAGCGCGGCTATTCGTGTAGAGGCAAGCCGCAACGATGCCGAGCGCCTGAAGCTGGTGCTGCCGGGCTCCGATATTCCAATCGCCCCAACCCATTGGAGTTTTGGCCAACTGGCGAGTCTGGTTGGCGCGCCGGCGGCCTATTTGCGCCAACTTCCAGCGCCGCTCGCCGGCATCAATCTACAATATGGCCTGACGTCTCACCGCTCCGAACAGGTGAAGACGCTTGAAATCGAGGATGGTCGTGTTGAGTTGCGTGCGGTCACCGGCCCGGACTACGGCCGCATCTTCGATCGCGAACTGGTCGCCGCCGTGCAGCGCATCGCCGGCAACGGCACAGGTGACACCCGGTGGAAGGTGCCGGGCGTCCTTGACTGGTCGACCAGCATTTATAATCCGCGAGCCGACATCACTAAGGACACCACGACGCTCTACGCCTCTGACCGCGACGTGTTCCTTTTCCTGGTCGACGATCTCAATCCGATCGAGGCTGGCCGGCTACGGGACGGCTCAGCCGATCTTTATTTCCGTGGCTTTTACTGTTGGAATTCGGAGGTCGGCGCCAAGACGCTCGGCATCGCAAGCTTCTATCTTCGCGCCGTTTGCCAGAATCGCAATCTCTGGGGTGTTGAGGAGTTCGAGGAGATTACCATTCGTCATTCGAAATACGCAGCTTCACGTTTTGCGCGTGAGGCCGCGCCGGCGCTTGCACGCTTTGCCAATTCGTCGCCCATGCCCTTCATCAACGGCATCAAGGCGGCGCGCGAGCGGATCGTTGCCCGTACCGATGACGATCGCGGCGACTTCCTGCGCAAGCGTGGCTTCTCAAAGGCGGAGGCGACCAGGATCATTGAGACAGTGCTGACCGAGGAAGGTCGCAAGCCTGAAAGTGTTTTCGACTTCGTGCAGGGCATCACGGCGGTGGCTCGCGACAAGACCCATCAGGATGCCCGGCTTGATCTGGAGGCGCGGGCGAAGAAGCTGTTCGACAAGGCGGTCTGACATTCTGGAAGCCAGGAGATGCACCGGTCTCCAGTTCTGTCCGCTTCGCGTCTTCTTTTTCTCGTGCTGCGGCGTCGTCCTCAAGAGTAACAGGGCGGCGCTGCGCTTTGTGACGGGTTGGAGGTCGAGAGGGTGGCTTTCGGCTGCCCGTCGCGGAGTAACATCGATGGCTGCTATTGCCAAAAAGATCACCCTGTCGTCTTCGCGCGACATCCCTTTCAACAAGCTTGTGCTCAGTCAGGCAAATGTCAGGCGCGTGAAAGCCGGCGTCTCGGTTGAGGAACTGGCCGAGGACGTTGCCCGCCGCGGCCTGTTGCAGGGGCTCAGCGTCCGGCCAGTCAAGGATGAAGCCGGAGTGGAAACCGGCATGTTCGAGATTCCGGCAGGTGGCCGGCGTTATCGGGCGTTGGACCTGCTAGTCAGGCAGAAGCGCCTCAGCAAAACCGCGCCGGTTCCCTGCATCGTGCGAGAGGATGGCATTGCCGAGGAGGACTCGCTGGCGGAAAACGTCCAGCGCGCGCCCCTTCATCCCCTCGATCAGTTCCGTGCCTTCCTCGCCCTTCGCGAAAAGGGCCAGTCGGAGGAGGAGATCGCTGCCGCGTTCTTCGTCTCGGTCGGTGTCGTCAAGCAACGCCTGAAGCTGGCTTCGGTGTCACCAGCACTGCTTGAGATTTATGCCGAAGATGGTCTGACGCTCGATCAACTCATGGCGTTCACCGTGTCCGGCGATCATGAGCGTCAGCAGCAGGTTCTCGAACGCCTGAAGGCCTCGTATGACAAGCAGCCCTATGCCATTCGGCGCATGCTGACCGAGGGCGCGGTGCGTGCGTCAGACAAGCGGGTGCAGTTCATCGGCATCGACGCCTATGTCGATGGCGGTGGCACAGTCATGCGCGACCTGTTCCAAGGCGACGACGGTGGCTGGCTGCAGGACGTCGTCCTGGTTGATCGGCTGGTCGCAGACGAGATGGAACGCCAGGCGGAGGCAGTTCGCGCAGAAGGCTGGAAGTGGATCGAAATCGCGCCCGATTTCGCCTACGGCCACGCCTTCGGTCTCCGCCAGCTGCGCGGCGAACCGTCCCCCCTTAGCGCCGAGGAGGAGTTGACGCGCAAGGCCTTGCAACTCGAGCTCGATCGTCTGTCGGAGGAATATGACAGCCTCGAGGACCTTCCGGACGAAATCGATCAGCGTCTGGCTGAGTTGGAGACTGGACTTCAGTCCTTCGAAACCCGGCCACTCACCTTCGACCCGCTCGAGGTTGCCCGCGCCGGTGGCTTCATCAGCATCGCGCCAGACGGTTGTCTTCGCGTCGAGCGCGGCTACGTCCGTCCCGAGGACGAGTTGCCCATCGAGACACAGCCAAGCGAAGAGGGGGAGGAACCCTTGGAGGCTTCTGCCGTCCGAGACGGGGGCAGCGTTTCGGCCGACAATGAGCCGCTGGCCGACCCCGAAGAGGATGATCGCATCTCGCCGATCTCTGACCGGCTCATGACGGAACTGACGGCACATCGCACGCTCGGCCTCCGTCAGGCGCTCGGTGGAAATCCGGACATAGCCTTCCTCGCCGCCTTGCACGCGTTCACGCTGAAGATCTTCTACCAATATGGGTCGGATAGCTGCCTGGAACTGGACTTGAAGAGCGTCAGCTTCGGCGCCCAAGCGCCAGGATTGAACGACAGCACCTGCGCACAGGCGATCCGTGTCCGACACGACGACTGGGCCAACGCGCTGCCGAAGGAAGCCACCGACCTTTGGGACGCCCTTCGCGGCTGGGATCGCGATCGCCAGGCCGCGCTTTTCGCCTATGTCGTCAGCATGTCGGTCAACGCTGTGCATGAAGCATGGAACAGGCGCCCGCGCGCTCTCGCCCATGCCGACCGGCTGGCACACGCCATCGACCTCGACATGACGGCGGCCGGCTGGCGGCCGTCTGTCGACAACTTCCTCGGGCGTGTCACAAAGGCGCGCATTCTCCAGGCACTCACTGAAGCGAAGGGCCAGGAAGCCGCTGACCGAATAGCGCACCTCAAGAAGGGCGACATGGCGAGCGAGGCGGAGAAGCTGATCGGGAGCAGCGGTTGGCTACCTGAGCCCCTGCGCACCCCGGGAAACGGGAATACAGAAACGAATGAGACAGGATCGCCGCAAACGGTGGTCGAAGCGACGGCGGGGAACGACGGCGAATTGTCCGTGGCCGACACCGAGAGCTTCGCTGAAAATGACGATGCCGCGAATGAGCCTCATACGATCGCTGCTGGATGATCAGTGGCAAGTCTTCATCTGGCCCGCCGGAGACGGCGGGCATTTTTCTGGAGGCGGACCGTGTCTAGAAGCCCCAACGACCTCGCGCACCGGCTCGGCCGGCAGGCGGAGGCGGTATGTCGCAACTATCTTTCGAACGGCCGGCGCCAGGGCAACTATTGGCTTGTAGGCGACGTCCGAAATACGCCTGGGCGATCGATGTATGTAAGGCTGAGGGACACTCCAAAGGGTCCCGCAGGCAAATGGACTGATGCTGCTACCGGCGAGCACGGCGACCTGCTGGACGTGATCCGCGAGAGCTGCGGCCTGACCGACTTTGCCGATATCAGCGTGGAAGCCTGCAATTTTCTGAGCTTGCCGCGCTCCGAACGGCAGCCAACGGCATCGAAGCAGACCAGGGCGATGGCGCCTTCCGGTTCTGCGGAGGCAGCGCGGCGGTTGGTCTCTATCTCGCGGCCGATTTTACGGACGCTCGTTGAGACGTACTTGTGCGGCCGCGGCATTACGGCTTTGCATGAAACGGGATGTCTACGCTTCCACCCGCATTGCTACTACCGTCCCGAAGATAGCGGGCCGACTGAGATCTGGCCGGCGATGATCGCAGCGGTCACTGACCTCAACGGAGACGTGACTGGCGCTCACCGCACCTGGCTCGATCCGAGCGGATTCAGCGATGCCCATCTCGGCCGCGCTCCGATCGAGACACCGAGACGAGCATTGGGCGACCTGCTCGGTCACGGTGTCCGCTTCGGCTTTTGCGGCGATGTCATGGCCGCCGGCGAAGGCATCGAGACGATGCTGTCGCAACGCATAATCCTGCCGACTATGCCGGCACTCGCAGCGTTGTCGGCGGCACATCTGTCCGCAATCCAATTCCCTGGTACATTGCGGCGGCTCTACATCACCCGTGACAATGATCCGGCAGGCGAGGGCGCAGTGGCAACCCTCCTTGAACGCACCAAAGCGGCCGGTATCGAGGCGATGGTCCTGACGCCGCAACTCGGCGATTTCAACGAGGATCTGCGCCTGCTCGGTGCCAATGCCCTGTGGGCGATCCTGCGGGTGCAGATCGCGCCGCAGGATGTCTCGCGCTTCATGGCGCTGGCGGCCTGACCGGAAGGGGAAGAAGGGAGGCGTGCCAGCGATGTGTGGCTTGGATGGGCGGATGCACCTTCGCCGGGCGAGGGCCGGCCCACGGCCTTCCAGAGGGCGATCGGGCGCCGGCCGGTCCGGACAGGCAATGGCTACGCCCGGCTATTTTCCGGCGGCCCTTGCCACCCCGCGCGGCGGACCGCGCGAGACCCCGTCTGCGGGCCTTTCCATCGCGAGACAAAATAGCCGGGCTCCGCAATCCTCCACTTGCGTTCCGGCCCTGCGCTGCCGTTTAGGGTGCAGGTCCGGACCGTCCATCGCCTTCGTCGCCATGAAGGCCGCGATGGGCGCGGCCGATCCCGCGAAGGCAAGCCGCCATGAACACCGAGCACGACACCGGCTTCGAGCCGCAATCCGCATCATCACCAACCGATCATGTCCTTCAGGAGCTTCAGCTTTACGGTTTCCGTCCCTTTGACGACGAACCCGACCCGCGCCCGCTTCCCGAAGGCAAGGTGGTCGCAGCCAGCATCGCCGATATCTTCGACGCTCTCGTGGTGGCAATGGCCGACACACGCCTTGAACCCGATCTCGAGGAACTCCTGTGGGGAACGGTTAACCTGTTCCATCGCGCGACCAGGCGGATCGAGGGGGAGCTCGATGAAAACGAGCTTAGCCAGCTGCGGCTGCAGCGCGAACAGGACGGATCCGAGGTCAAGTCGGTCGAGCTCGAGCGCCTCATCGCCCAAGGTCAGACCCTGCTCGAACGCCGCAGCGCTTTCGAATTGATGCGCGACCAGGCCGCCGAGCACTACGAGCGTAACACCCATTCGATCTGGCGCCCGCGTTTCGGTTCTGTCGTCAACCATCGCCACCTGACCGCGGCAATGATCGACAGCAGGGACTTCGTTGCCGCGAGAAAGCATGCGGACAGCCAGGTGCTGTTGCCACCCGGACCGAAAGTCGCTTTCACCGGCGGGCTCGATTTCAACGACCATCGGCTGATCTGGGCCAAGCTCGACCAGGTCCATGGCAAGCATCCGGATATGGTCCTGCTGCATGGCGGATCACCAAAAGGTGCCGAGTTGATCGCGGCCAAATGGGCTCACAGTCGCAAGGTGCCACAGATCGCCTTCAAGCCGGACTGGATCAGGCATGCCAAGGCCGCGCCCTTCAAGCGCAACGACGCCATGCTCGACATTCTGCCGATTGGCGTCATTCATTTCCCCGGCTCCGGCGTTCAGGACAACCTTGCCGACAAGGCCCGCAGGCTCGGCATTCCGGTGATGAAATTCGGCGCCACGTGAAGAGGCCACCTTTTCACTCGCCGCAAGTCATTCGCCCCGATTTCCGTCGCTGCCGGCGCATTGATCCGACGACCGTTTCTGCCGATGTGGCGTCGATGAAAGCAAGGCGGCGAACCATGAGGTTCTCATCCCTTCTCGTCCTGGAATGGAGAACAGGGAACCGATCCCCGCGTTTGTCGACGCAATTCCTTGATCCGGTCCGAAGGCCTGATGCCATCAACCCATAAAGGGTCGGACTACGCCAAGCGTGCCGCCGTTCCGGCTTGCCTTCACGGTGATTGCGGCCCTCGGCCGGACACATCGGGCGCCTGTCGCGCGGGGATCGCTCCCCGCTTCCAAAGCAGGAGCCGGAAAGATGTCCCTCATGGAAGCCAACGCCTTCGCCTTCAGCCTCGCCACCAGCCTCATGGTCAGCATCGTCATCTTTCGCGCTGGCGACGGCACGCTCGCTGTCTCACCGGCAGACGAATACGACGGCGACCCCTCCGAGATCGTCGGTGAGATAGACCCCCACGCCTCATGAATCGTCGCGACTTTGCCGACGGCCCGCGTGGCGCGGCTGCCTCTCGAACACCCGTGCCGGCAGTATCGTCAGCCTGTATCTTTGCGTGGCGTCGTTCGCGCCGCTTTGAGGGTGCCCGGCGAAGGCGCGGGGCTATCGCCTAACATTTGTTAGCGCGGAATACCTGCCTGCCGTGCGAGCATATTTGCGGCTCGACCCTCGCGGGCTCTAGGGTCGTGACCACCTCTTGCCCGCTGGCTTCGGCCGGCGGGCTTTTTGTTACGTCGCCTTATCGACCAGCGGCGTCTTCCGTTTCGGCGCCACGTAGCTGGTGACAAGCCGCACCGTGTTGAGCCTGACCGTTACTGGAACGCCAAGGTTCACCGTCACTCTGTCCTCGTAGACATGCGTGACGTCGCCCACCAACTCGACCTTCTGCCCGCTGCTCACGTTTGGCGACCGGTCAACGATGGAATGCGGCTGGTGGTAGGAAGGGATCAACACGGCGACCCGATCCTCAGTCACGCGCTTGCGCACGGTCGCGGTGATCGCGACCTCGTCGCCGACTTTGATGCTGCCCTTCGCCATGAAGGAGACTCTGGGGCGCAGGGCGGCATAGTCAAGCAGTTGCTAAAATAGACCATTGCAGGAGGCTCATTCGGACCTCAGTCCACATCGCATGATGAGGCCTGATCGGATACGTTTTGCTCCTCGCCGACTGTTGAAACCACTCCTCCCCGGATTGGAAGATGTCGGCGGCTAGCCCGGCTCGCAAGTCCTGTGTCACCTCGACCAGCGAGCCGGGCTTGGCAAACAGCAACCCGATGGTCGGGGATAAGCGCTTGTTGACCGCCGGGCCTAGCCGGCAAGGCTACCGGCTGGCGACGTTATCGGCCCTTCCATCTTCTGCTATTTGGCAAAAAACGGTGGGTGTCGGGTTCCTCTATCCGCAAATCGGATGAGCCCAGAGTCGCGACCCACTCGAAACAAAAGCCAACTTCAGCGGTTCCTGTCATTGGAGGAACCGTTATGTGCTCGGCAATCCACAATGAAGATGAGCGCATCGCCCATCTAAAGCTGTTGGCGGAGCGACTGATGAGGGAGACTGGCATCGGGCAGGAAGAGGCGAAGCGACTGGTCGAGTTAATTGGAACTGATTGGAATTCGCTGCTTCGCGAGGCTAGGTTCCTGAAAGGTCGACACTAGAGGGTTGCCGGCCGGCACTAGCGGATCCGCTGGATGCGGCCTTTGTCGAGTCGAAACACCCCGTCCTGGCCGCCCTGCTTCTCAAAGTCGGTTTGGATCTCATCCCAGGTGCCAAGGTACTTTCCGCAATCATCGCAAAAAATGGGCGTATCCGGACGAGCGTCATCGGGGATCCTGAGCCTGATGGTGAGGCAGTATCCGTTCACCGTGTGCTCTGATTGGCGCTGGATCCGTTCCACATTATGGAGTCTGGGGCCGTCGGCTGCCTCGTCAAGCGGATGCTAATATTTGTGTCCGGACATGGAACAGACCTTCGCGGTCGCGGTTCTATCTGGAGCGGTCATCTCCCGCTTCTGGGTGGCCAGAGAGCCCGTCGCCATGTCCTCCAGGCGACGGGCTCTCTCGTGCCTCCTTGGAGGTACGAAGTTTTGAAAGCGATCGCCACAACTCGGTCTCGTCGGTAGATCCGTTGTCGAAAACTTCGAAGATTTGAGAGGCAAGATATTCCCTCTGGTCCCTGTCCTTGAGGGCTAGCCGGCGTTCTTTGCACAGTCGGTCAAAGACCCGCTGGAGCAAGTCCAGATCAGCGGTTCGTACCCACCACTGTTGCGCGACAATGACATCGTTGCCGCCCTAAAACCCTGGTCGGAATTATCTCACACTGCAGGGCTGGCGCGAAGAAAAATCAGCAGGTCTGTCGGCGGTGGATAGCGTCTCAGCCATCAGGGGACAGTTTCAGGTCTGGCGGATTTCTATCGCGAGCGGCCAGTCCCCCCGCCGCTCCCCAAGCAAAAGCCCGTCGTTCTCTCCCCGAGACGGCGGGCTTTGCGTTTCCTGCAGGTATCGCGCCACGTCGACATACACTGTCGGATGCTCGCCTACGGCAGGGTTTGAGGCGCTTGTCGCGTCAAGCTGGGCATGATCCGGGGCCGATGTAGACAAGGTCTGGTGGTCGGCCCGGTGATCAGGGCAAGGCGGCTCGCCTCATTGGTGGTCTCACGTCTGGGAATTTCTCGTCATCGTCCTGGCAATGCCTTGGCAGCCTTGGTCAGGGTCGCGCGATCATTGCCGTGCTTGCGGATGAGTTCTCGAACTTGAGCCGGTGTGATGTTGTTCTGCAGGGCGAATAAATTCACCTCATAGTCATCGTCAAGCGAGATTTGGCCTGCGGCGCGGAAGTCGGCTCTGCTTTTGTCCTTTGCCATTTGGGGACTCCTTCCGCCAGAATCTCCTTACGTCGAGGAGTTTCTTCCCGCGCCCTGTGTCTGCCGACGGCGCCACGATCTGTTGCCGGTGTGGCGACCACCAGTCTGACCCTCAGAGCGCGATAGTGATGGGCTCCCTTCGGCGGAAAAGACAATTCCCGACCCTTCGAAAGCCAGCAGCATAGCGGCAACTTTGCGGGGATGCGGTTTCCTTAGCCCGTTCTCAAAATCGCTGATCGTCGTTTCGCTAAGATTGCACTTGGCGCCAAGCCGCACGCGCGACCACTTCAATAGCGTTCTTGCTGCTCGCGACTGCTCTGCTGTCAGTTTTCGCACTTCACGGACCTCCTGTTGACCAATAGCGGACTGAACGGAAGGTTCCGGAGCATTTCAGGGTTTGCTAACGGAACTGAAACGGCCATGCGATATTGAATCAGATTCGATGTTGCATGGGGTTCGATGCGTAAGCGTGCCGGGGACCAGTTGTGCTTTGATGTCGACACGGAGCGGGCCTTTTTCGTTATCGGATCCAAACGGCCCTCCCCATTGCCACTTGCGCTTAGCAATCGGGACTTGGTCGCAAGCTCGTGGCAGCCGTTTACCTAGGCGAAGCGACGGGCCGATTCGCTTGCGCCGCCGCCCAAATTTGACCCTTTCCGTGCAGGAATGAACGGGGCGGTTGTGACCGCAGGCGCGATGGCGCTCTTCCACCGGCTTGCTGTTATCGACCACATGACGGGGGCAATCGGCGTCATCATCCTTTTCGGATTTGCGCTGCCATACTTCCATCTGCGGAGCGAGTATCGAAGGCACTCGGAGGCCTTCGAGGCTGAGTATGCCAGTCAGTTGGACCTGGAGAGGGCACGAGAAATGAGGGTGCCTGCTGTCAAGACAAGCTCATCTCCGCTGAGACGAACCGTCAGCCGATGAGAAAAACCCGCCTGCCGGCAAAACCCGCCCGGGTGGCCGCCCCCGCTGGAGCACCCGTTGGCAGGGTCCTAAGTCAATTTAGCAAGTTGAAACACAACGCCGGTGGGCCGTTTGCAGCGTGCCAGACCACGCTCTGGCTATTCCAGTAGACCTCCCGTTGGCCTCGGCCGGCGGGCCTTTTTTGCCACACCGGCTGCCTCCAGTGCTTGTCGCATGCGTCTGAGATTGCCCGGACCCGGAATTCGGTGGCCTTTCTCAAACTCGCGCATCGTGGGGCAGCGCGTCCAGGAGGCTCAAGGAGGCCCGCAGAAGGGTATGAAGCGGCCGGCGACGCAATGGGTGAAGCCGGGGCTGATCGGCCGTATCAAGCATCTGCGCGGCGAGGACGACTTGCGGCATGCCTCGCTGCCGGATTTCACGGAAGAGACGGGCTAGCGCAGCAGCATCACATGGACGGGCGGAACCTTTGCGATCACGAAACCTTCTCCTGTGATCCAAGGGAGGAAACCATGGCAAATCTGGGAAGACTGGCTGTCGCAGTGCTTGGCATTCTAGCCTATCAAAATCGCGAGAAGATCGGAGACTTGATCCGAGGAAATCGCGATCCAAACAACCCGCAGGGAGGGCTCTTGGATCAGTTATCCAAGGGCGTGTCCGGGACGGCGCTTGGGGACATCCTCGACCGCTTCAGAAATGCTGGAGCGGGGTCGAAGGTAGATTCGTGGGTTAGCAGTGGACCCAATCAGCCGATCGAACCAAAGGACGTGGAGAACGCAATCGACGAGGACACCCTCACTTCTCTTTCGATGCAGACTGGTCTGTCACGCGATGAGCTGATTGCCAGGATCACCAAAGATTTGCCTGAAGCGGTCGACAAGCTGACGCCAGAGGGCGAATTGCCGGCTGCAAACCCGAGCATAGAGACCGAGGAGATCACACTCCTCGATCAGGTGCCGCCACGCACTCCCGAGCGGTAGGGCGGAGACCGCTTCGGCCATCACCACTGGAGCGAGCTTAATCGCACTCACCGAAAGGATAGGTTGTGGGACCGTTACCTGAGTTTCAATATTCTGAAACTCCGGGTTCGTTGGTGGAGTGTGGCCGGCCTGCTATCCTGTGTCCATAGTAGAAGCAGGCCGGGCTACGTGCCGGCGCAAATGTCATATCCGGCTGCCAATCCCAACCAGGAACTTTAGCGCTCTCTAAAGGTTCTCCCCCGGAATCCTGTACAACACCCGCCAGTGGAAACCATGGCCGAGTTGGCATTCGCTTTCGTATATTGCTCAGCGCTGACCGGCGGTGACGTGTTGGGCGCCTTGGCGTCTTTGTTGGCGGCCCTGCTTCTCTACAACGTCCTGCGTGAAGACCGGACAAACCACTAGCTGAGGCAGTCTGCCCGAGATCACGCCGAAGCCCATTCGAGCTACACTGGCAGCCGTTCGTAGCTTAGCCGTTCCTGACAAACCAAGTGGGCCCTAGGAATGACGGGCCAAATTTCCTGCTGGAACATTTCGGACGGTAAGCCGTTGTGAACCCATCCCGAAGCAGCCGACCAACAACAACGCCTCATACTTCGAATTCGACGTAATGCGCGAAGCGTTCAACCGCTGGGTGGATGAGGATAAGGTTCCTGAGGACCAGTGGCGACCGCGCGCAACGAAGCTCGTTCGGATTGTGACAGGCGATGACTACGTCGACCCCAACGTGGTCGAATGGATTGTACGCAAAAGCCCCGGCGCCGATTAACTTGGCACCCCACCCCTTTCAGGAGAGTTGAAGACTCCAAGACCGCCGACCCGAACACCGACGCGCATCTAGTTCCGGGCCAGAAATCCCTGTAAAACGCCGCGATGAAGCGAGCACGATCTATGCCGTCTATCACCCGCCCGTGTTCGGGCTTCCATTCCTCGCAGTGGTTCTAAAGCCGGACGGCACGACAATGTCTCGGCAGTTTGAGACCGTCGATGAGGCGCGCGCCTTTAACAAGTTTATAGCGCAGGCGGATCAATCAAGCGGCAAGACCCAGCATTAAAAAGGAAGCCCCAGCGTTGAGGGGGTCGGTGCTAGGGCTTGCATGTACGCTGTACCAGCATGACCTTACGTTAGCTTGCACTAATATTGTGAACGAAGGCTGAATAGGCGCCCGATAGCCCGTCGCTGGTGTGCCCCCACACCTAACGACGGGCTAAAGGTGGCCGGCGCCCGTTCGTTGGGGAGCAATGCCTGGAAGGCCGGCCTGGCGGCCCATTAGGACCGCCGCATATCTCGACTAAGATACCTCTTTTGGACATGGCGTGATCGCGTAAGCCCTTGGCAAGCGATCGGCGATCAGGAATATAATCCTATTAGGTGCGGCGACCTCATTCTCGAAGATCGCCATGACAATGAAATTCCCCTTTGTTGAAGACACGCTAGGCAAGAAGCTGGAGGCCGGGACAGGCATGTCGGTCGACTGCCTCACCTGCAGGCGCCATGTCGTGCTCGATGTCGCCGCGCTTGTGGAGCGTCTCGGCCCTGACCAACCGTGCCTTCATTGGGATCTGGCAAAGGTGATCTTTTGCCACGAGTGCCGCCGCGCCGGCCGAGATGACCGGAACCTGCAATTCACCAACCACGCGGCCCCACCGGACAAGCGCAAAGGCTGGAGTCCATGAAACGGGAGCGGCCCGGCAGGCTAGCGTGGGTAGGCCAGCAAACGCCGGGCCTAACCGGCGCTGGGTGTCGGGGGCGAACACGGCGCCGGCTGGCGAAACAATACGCTCTCGCCGAAATAGCAGGCACGTATCCATAAGGACGAACGTGGGAGTAGCCCAACGTTTCAGTGTCTCATCTCGGGACCGAATTGCTGGCATCAATTTTGCGTCAGACGCATTGCTGTTACAGCAAGGGATTTTTCACATTGCGACTGTCTGCTCAGCCTGCGCGAAGGCCAGGATCACCGAAGTGCATATACTCAGCGCCGCTGCAGATCGAGGATGTGCAGATCGACGAAAATGGCGATGTGACCGTCTCGATTATTGCTGGCGACATCTACTCGAAGAATTCCACACAGCGCTATCAGATCACCTTGACCGAAGCCGAAATCAGCATTCTCGCCCACGGCGTCAGGCCCCACAAAGCATTGACCGCCGGCTAGGCGGAGGGCTGGACACCGTGCTCATAGCCGGCCCTCAAATTTGAATGCCGCCACATTTGCTTTGTCTCACAGTGGCCGAATGTCGAAATACCTCTTCGAGGTTGTGAGAAATGGGCACTCTCTAGGCGATGCCTGGGTCGATCTCGATGGCCTGAGCGAAATGCGACGAGAGGCGCTAAAGGCTCTTCAAGACATAGCAGTCGACGAACTGGCCTCAAGCGATTTGGATGAATCCATGACCGTCTCCGTCTATGAGGAAGCCGGGCGGCTGGTCTATTCTGCTACCATCAGCGTGTCTCAGTCGTTTCCGGTTTCGCAGGAGTCCCACTAGGTCATCTAGAAATTAGATGGAGAGCCGTTTTTTGTTGGCTCTAATTTTCCTCCGATAGACGGCTGCGACCTTGCCCACCGATCCGGTAGCGAAGAGCGTACCGGCGAGCGTGGCCGCCTCCACTTTCTCAGTGATCATTTGCTTCGCTTCCCTCTCTGCCAATCTGCCTCCCCGGGCAATCCGCAGCGTTCGAAGCCAAATTACCTGGTGAGCTTCCAGCGCCGACAAATAAAGATCGAACCACGGATTGAACATTCGCACCTCCAGATCGCTCAGGAGAACGGCGGCATCGAATGTCGGTTCCTAAGTGGGGAGCGCACAGGACTGCAGGAGCGTGCCGGACGCGTCGCCGGTGGTTAGGACAGTGCAGGGCCAAAGCCTGCCGGAGCTTTCTTGGGCGTAGAGACACGACAACGATGACCGACGCCCTCATCCCTTGCCGACAAGCCGGCACGTGGATGCGGAAACAGCGATCGAATTTTGCACCGCAGGCATCGTCGTAGCCTGCGAACTCGGGAGACGTCTATGTGCAACGCCGAAGAGCCGGGTACCGGAGCCACCTCGCTATGCGCAGATTAGTCAATGCAGACGCGCGGGCCAGGTGCGAAGCGACTACCGTTTGCGTGGAGCCCCTGTTGCCGGGGTCAGATTGGCGCAGGTCACCTTTTCTCCTGGCACCTAGGCTGTCTTGGCCAACACCGATGCGGTCTCTTCGATTGGTGTTTCTGGTCCGAAGAACGGCTTCGCCTCAATCGCTTGTTGCGCAACGGTGCGTCACGACTTTCTTCCCCTGCCGGCTGTGCCGCCATTCCTCGCGAGCAACAAAGTCGCTCCAGCGCCGTCCTCCGCTGCGCTTCGGCCCTCCGGTGCGCAAGCGATCGCCTTCGACCTTTCGACCACCATCGAGCCGCAATGGTGCGGAGCTCGAGACAGATAGGATCAAGGAGAATTATCATGGCCACCATCGGCACCTTCAAGAAGTCCGGCAACAACGAGTTCACTGGCGAAATCGTCACTCTCAGCGTCCAGGCCCGCGGCGTGCGCATCGTTCCTGAAACCCGCGCCAATGGCGAGAACGCCCCCAGCCACCGGGTCTTCGTCGGCCGCGCAGAGATCGGCGCCGCCTGGTCCAAGCAGTCCAACGAGGGCCGGGACTATCTGGGCCTCAAGCTCGACGATCCGAGTTTCATCGCCCCGATCTTCGCCAACCTCTTCAATGACGAGGACGGTGAGGCCTACAGCCTGATCTGGTCCCGCCCGAGCCGCCGCGGCGCAGAATAAGAAGATACACGCGGTCCCGCCCGGTTCATCCGGGCGGGGCCTCTTGCCGTCAAACCGGGAAGCGACATGGCGCGCAGTGGGTGGCGATGTCGACTTAGCATCGTGTGATGCCCGCAAAGCGGCCTCCGCAGCTGCCGTGACCTCTGTAAGAACTGTGATTTCCATCTCGCGGGTTGGGGAGTGAAAACCATGATCGAGCCGTTCGACGACGCCGCGCCCACGGGGGAAGTACTTACCGAATACGACCGCAGCCACATCAAGCTCTACATGCGCTTGTTTGACGCCGACGCCGACGGCGCCGATTGGCACGAGGTGGTCAGAATCCTCTTCGGGATTGATCCGAAAGAGGAGCCACAGCGTGCCCGACAGGTTCATGACAGCCATCTGGCGCGGGCGCGCTGGATGACACGCACAGGCTACCGGCAACTTCTGCGTAAGACCGAAACCTAGCCAATATTGCCGCCTCGGTGATGCCAAAAAAGCATCACGCGATGTCCATCCAGGGTCTTCCGCCAATCCCAATCGCCGGAATCGATGCAGGCACGACTTGCAGTTTGACGAGGACCCACACGATGAAGCCGAACACGTCGCGTTGGGGGGACGATAACAGCTACGACTTCTTCGACAGCTTGCCAATCGAAGGACTCGCCTGGGAATGCCTGCGCCGCTCAGATTCATATCAGCGGCTCTACCTGGCGCTCGTTCGTTCGGGAACTGAGACGAAACCGTTTCCAGCAGAAGTGCAGAGACGCTGGGGGTTGCGATTTCGCGGCCCGTCCCGACCTGTCCGCATTGACGCAAGACGTTTTATGGTCACCTCTTGCCGATCCTGCCGTGCTGGCCCTCGCCCCGTCGCCGGACTTCCTGTCGTCCGACCCTTCCAGGGCGCTTGCCGGGGTCGGCCCTGGTCGCGACAGTCCGCAAGGTTCGCATGTCGTCCATGACAGCGGCATAGCAACACAACTTCTCCTCCTTCCCGGCGGTGACGAGAACCGTTCCCTTACAGCTTTGATACCGCTGGATTCTCAGACACTCGGACGGGTGGAGGCTCTCGTTCGTTTCTGGCGTGCCTACAACAGGCGGCCTGTTCCCCCCGATACGCGAATGACAATTCAACAGAGGCGCCGCCTGCGCCTGATGATGCGGGCCTCGGATGGCCGCGCCAATGGCGCCAGCTACCGTGAAATCGCGACCGCCTTCTACGGGACGGGGCGAGTTCTCGCCGCGCCATGGAAAACCTCATCCCTGCGCGACACCGTGATCGGTCTCGTCAAGGGTGGAAGAGCCATGATCGCCGGCGGCTATCTGCAACTGCTGCGCCATCGCAAGCGCTCCTAGCGCTCCCGGGTGGGAATATTGCGCCCCCCAATCTTCCCCATCCTCTGCGACGTCTCCTTTCCGCCACGGTTGTCGCTGTCCGCCGCTGAGCATCAGCGGTTCTCAAAACTCCCCGGAGGCTCGATACATGCGACCAGATCTAGCCGTTTTGCCGCCGCGCTTTCTGCGCACCAAGGAAGCTGCCGAGTTCCTCAGCCTGTCGTCCCGCACGCTGGAGAAACACCGCACCTACGGCACTGGTCCTGGCTATCGCAAACTTGGCGGTCGTGTCGTCTACGCCGTCGACGAGCTCCAGGCATGGGCTGAGCGCGGCGCAGTGACCTCGACTTCGGACCCACGCGGTTCCGTGCTTCCCGCCAAGCGGCATCCGCCGGCAGCTTTTGCGCCGACCGGTCGGTATGGGCGCTGACCTGTGCCCCGCGCCAAGGCGCGGTGAGTCACCACGCTGGCATCACCTCGGCGACGACATCTCGCCGCCTGCTTCCCCGTGAAATCAGGAGACAGCCAATGGGCACTGTCGTTGACTTCCGTTCAGGCCGCTCGGGGCTCGGCGCGATGGACGATGATGGCTTGACCCACGTCGAACTAACGTGGGTTGAGAAGAAGATCGAGTCCTGGATCCGCTTCGGTTCGGTCGCTCAGGAGAAGGTCCTCGACCGCCACCGGCGCATTGTTTCGTTTCGTCCTGGCGCCGTCTTTGCCTTCGTTCGCTGGGCCGCGAACGACTTCGGCACGATCATTTCCCGTGTCGATATCGTGCGCGTCGTTGGCGAGGGCGAAGCCCACCAGACGCTGCCTTTCGTGCGACCCGGCGGCGACATCCTGCTCAGGTCCGAGGGCTGGCCCAAGGTGGAGCGGGTGTTGCAAACGATCGATGGCATCGAGCAACTCGGCATCGATCCGCAAGCGGTCTCAGCCGATCACTGGCGGCATGTCCACAACCGATTGACGGCCGCACAGGAGCCACGCGCCTATACGCTGGATCTTCACCGCGCCCATTTGCTCCGCCGGCGGGTTCAGCCATGACGCGGCCCGTAATTTTCGTGGCGACCGCGTTGGCGACCACGGCCATGCTCTTTCCCGCGGCTACCGCGACGTCGCCAAGGTTCATCTGGAATGCTTCAGCCAGCACGCCAATCGGCCTGTACCTGATCGACGGCGGCGTGCCGTTCTCGGCAACCGATCTCGTTGCCATAGAGGCACCCGAACCGCTCGCAACATTGCTTGCCGACCGCGGCTATCTGCCGAAGGGCGTGCTGTTGCTCAAGCACGTCGTTGCAGTTTCTGGCCAGACCGTGTGTCGGAAAGGGCTCACCATTTCCGCGGATGGCACCGAAGTCGGCACGGCGCTCAAACGCGATCGCGCCGGTCGCGATCTGCCAGATTGGCAGGGCTGCCGGCCCATTCCCGTCGGCGCCGTCTTCCTGATGAACAGTCAAGT
>NZ_RZSG01000429.1:0-5158 GCF_003997725.1 Mesorhizobium sp. M4A.F.Ca.ET.050.02.1.1 | reverse complement strand
CGCCGGCACCGCGCCCTACGGCTACCTGCATTGCGGGCCGAGCGGCGCCGGCCATTTCGTCAAGATGGTCCACAACGGCATCGAATACGGCGTCATGGCCGCCTACGCCGAAGGCATCAACATCCTGAAGTCGGCCAATGCCGGCAAGCGGGCGCGCACCGCCGACGCCGAGACCAGCCCGCTGGAGAACCCGCAATACTACCAGTTCGACATCGACCTGCCGCAGGTCGCCGAGGTCTGGCGGCACGGCAGCGTCATCGGTTCCTGGCTGCTCGATCTCACCGCCGGCGCGCTGAAGAACGATCCGGCGCTGACGCAGTTCGGCGGGCGCGTTTCGGATTCCGGCGAGGGCCGCTGGACGCTCAAGGCGGCGATCGACACCGGCGTGCCGGCGCCGGTGCTGTCCTCGGCGCTTTTCGACCGTTTCTCCTCGCAAGGCGAATCCGAATTCGCCGACAAGCTGCTCTCCGCCATGCGCTACGCCTTCGGCGGCCATGTCGAGAAGCCAAAGACCTGAGAGCGGGGAAGACATCGATGAGTCAGGAACGGTCCGACACGCTGGTGCTCTTCGGGGCGACCGGCGACCTTGCCCACAAGAAGATATTTCCGGCCCTCTACCAGATGGTCGCCAAGGGGACGCTCACCGAGCCGGTGATCGGTGTCGCCTTCGACCCCTGGGACATCGGCAAACTGCAGGCGCGCGCCCACGACGGCATCGTCAATGCGCTGGGCGGTATAGACGAGACGGTGTTCGCCAAGCTCGCCTCGCTGCTGCGCTATGTCAGCGGCGACTACCGCGACGCCGCGACGTTCGAGAAGCTGAAGACGGCGCTCGGCTCCGCCCAGCGCCCGCTGCACTACATGGCGGTGCCGCCGACCATGTTCGAAACCGTGGTCCAGGGGCTGGAGCAGTCCGGCACCGCGCGTGGCGCGCGGCTGATGGTGGAAAAGCCATTCGGTCACGACCTGCAGTCGGCGCGCTGGCTGAACCGGGTGCTGCACCTGGTGTTCGACGAGCAGTCGATCTTCCGCATCGACCACTATCTCGGCAAGGAAGCGATCCAGAACCTGCTCTATTTCCGCTTCGCCAATGCCTTCCTCGAGCCGATCTGGAACCGCAACTTCGTCGAGAGCGTGCAGATCACCATGGCCGAGGATTTCGGCATCGACGGTCGCGGCAAATTCTATGACGATGTCGGCTGCATCCGCGACGTCATCGAGAACCACCTGCTCAACATCCTGTTGCTGCTCGCCATGGAGCCGCCTGTCGGCCGCTCGGCCGACGACCTGATCGACGAGAAGGTCCAGGTGCTCCGCGCCATCCGCACGCTGACGAAGGACGATGTCGTGCGCGGCCAGTTCGACGGCTATCTGGCGGAGCCGGGTGTGCGCCCGAACTCCCCGGTCGAAACCTTCGCCGCCGTCCGCTTCTTCGTCGACACTTGGCGCTGGCAGGACGTGCCCTTCTTCATCCGCGCCGGCAAGAACATGCCGGTGCATGCCACCGAGGTGATCGTGCGGCTGAAACGGCCGCCGCTCGACGTCTTCGACCCGATCAAGCCGGACGACGCCAACTATGTCCGCTTCCGCATCGACCCGCAGGTGGCGATCTCGATCGGCGCCCAGCGTAAGGTGGCCGGCGACGACATGGTCGGCGAACAGGTGGAACTGACGGCGCTCGATGACAGCAAGGGCGACATGCCGCCCTATGAGCGCCTGATCGGCGACGCCATGAACGGCAACGGCCAGCTGTTCACCCGCCAGGATGCGGCCGAGCTTGCCTGGCGCATCGTCGGCCCTGTGCTTGGCGACACGACGGCGCCGCACATCTACGCGCCGAAGAGCTGGGGACCGGCCGATGCCCTGAACGACTTCGGTCCGCCGAACGGCTGGATCAACCCATCGAAATAGGGGCTGGGAGGCAACGACATGGCCAAGGCGGCAAAGCCGGCGGCGGCGGATGCGGAACAGATCGTGCTGACGATCGACATCGGCGGCTCGCATGTCAAGATCCTGACCAGCGCCGGCGGCGAGATGCGCCGCGCCGGGTCCGGGCCTGGCCTGACGCCGCAGCAGATGATCACCTCGGTGAACACGCTGGCCGAAGGCCTGCCCTATGACCTGATTTCGATGGGCTACCCCGGTCCGGTCGCCCACAACCGGCCTTTCGCCGACCCCGCCAATCTCGGCAAGGGTTGGGCGGGCTACGACTTCGCCGCCGCCTTCGGCAAGCCGGTGAAGGTTATCAACGACGCGCTGATGCAGGCCATCGGCAGCTATGAGGGCGGCCGCATGCTGTTCCTCGGCCTCGGCACCGGCCTCGGCGCCGCGATGATCGTCGACAATGTCGCCCAGCCGATGGAACTCGCCCATCTTCCCTACAGGAAGGGCGGCAGCTTCGAGGACTATGTCGGCGAGCGCGGGCTGGAGAAACGCGGCAAGAGGAAATGGCGCAAATCCGTCTTCGATGTCGTCGACAGGCTTCGCGCCGCCCTGCAGCCGGACTACGTGGTCATCGGCGGCGGCAATGTCGACAAGCTTGATGAAATGCCCGCCGATTCCAGGCGCGGCGACAATACGCGCGCTTTCGAGGGCGGTTTTCGACTGTGGCGCGACAAGGCGCTGATCGTCTGATAGTATTATAGCTCAGTATAGTTGTTCAAAATAACGTGTTTCGTGGCGCGAAGTCATTGCGTTATCCAGATTTGCCGACTAGGAGTCGCGCCATCCCCCTACCGACGGAGACATAAATTGGCCGACGACAGCAACGACGCTCGCAAGGAAATCGACCTGCTCGAGCTTACCGCCCACATCGTTTCCGCCTATGTCGAGAAGAACCGTCTGCCTGCCTCCGGCCTCAGCGACCTCATCGCCAGCGTCAGCGCCTCGATCAGCAGCCTCGGCCAGCCGCCGGCCCCGGTCGCCGCGCCGCTCGTCCCCGCGGTCAACCCCAGGCGCTCGGTGACGCCGGACTACATCATCTGCCTCGAGGACGGCAAGAAATTCAAATCGCTGAAGCGCCACCTCGGCGTCCATTTCGGGCTGACGCCGGAAGCCTATCGCACCAAGTGGGGCCTGCCGGCCGACTACCCGATGGTCGCCCCCAACTATGCCGCCTCGCGCTCCGAGCTGGCGAAGTCGATCGGCCTCGGCCGCAAGGCCGCCGAGCCGGTCAAGGCCAGGGGCAGGAAGGCCAGGGTTTCGGCCTAGAGCGGTTCACCGTTTCACGGAAACGTCGAACCGCTCTATCCTTGTTTTGACGCTATTCCAGGAAAAACCGTTTCACACCTTTCCTGGAATTGCTCTACGGCACGTTGAGACTCCCCTCGAGGCCGGTGACCGCGAGAGCGACTTCATGACCGTCCCACACCCGCGCCCAGCGTGACGAGAAGCTCGTCCAGCTGCTCGAACTGCTCGGGCATACCGCCCTCCATCCCGGCGATGGCCTCGTCGAGAGCTTCCTTCGAGGGATAGAGTTCGTGCAGCACCAGAAGCGTCTTGTCACCTCTTTCCTCGAACGTCACCGTGGTCACGGCACCGTCATCACTTTCCTCATTGGTCCAGACGAGGCGCGAGTTCGGTATCACGTCGATGTACTTGCCGACGAATGCCATTGACTCTGAGGCATCGTGGCCAAATTCGACCCGGTATCTGCCTCCGACACGAACATCCATCTCGCAGGAAAGCAGAGGCACGCCTGCCGACTTCGGCGCCCACCACCGCTTGAACAGCTCGGGTTTGGTCCACGCCTCGTAGACGATGCGGACCGGGCCGTCGAAAATACGCGTAACGACCAGTTCACACTCGGACTTCCGTTCGACCGTCGTGCGGCTCGTCATGGGGCTGCGCTCACTCTCTTTTCTTACGTCCATCAATCTTCTCCTTCCGTTTTCAGTTCCTCGACAACCTTGTCCAACTCGTCGAAGCGTGCGTCCCAGAGCTGGCGGTACCTCTCGATCCATGCCGCCTCTTCCTCCATCCGGCGCAGGCCGAGCTTGCAGGTCCGAACGCGCCCGACCTTCTTCGTGATGACGAGCCCCGCCTGCTCCAGGACGACGACATGCTTCTTCATACCCGTGAGGGTCATGTGGAACTTTTCGGCAAGCTCCGTGATCGAAGCTTCTGCACTTCCGAGTTGCTCCAGCACGCCGCGCCGGGTCGCGTCGGAGAGCGCGGCGAACGAGGCATCAAGGCGGACTGTCGTATACTGAACCATTTGGTTCAGTATTAGCGCATGGATCGACGGCTTGCAAGGGGAGGTCGAGCGCGCTGTGTTGCCGACCGCTTCCCCCTCAACCGAACGCTCGCCGCTGCCTTCATTAGTTCACGGTGAATTTCGACGACGCCCGGGACAGGCTCGTGCCTGAGCCAATAGTTTCAACGACTGGAACAGAAGCCTGCCGGCGAATCCGCCTTGGCAGGCTTCATGCTTTTGTGGCTTGGATAGTCCAAGCAGTCTGGGGGGAGCCATGAACTACGCCAGGATGGTGATCGAGAGGGAGGCGCCGGAGGAATACGGCTACGACCGTATTCGCTATAACCTTTCCGAAAGCTCGATTGCCGACCAGAAACTCTCCGACATCGGTCTCACGCTGCCCGATCTCACCCTGTTCTACGGCGAACATCGCGGCGATAAGGAGTTGCGCGCGCTGGTCGCCGCGCAGGACGAGAGCCTTTCGCCCGATGACGTGCTGGTCACCGCGGGTGCCGCCGGCGCGTTGTTCATCATCGCCACATCGCTGCTTTCGGCCAGCGACCATCTGGTGGTCATCAGGCCCAACTACGCCACCAACATTGAGACCCCCCGGGCGATCGGCTGCCCTATCTCCTATGTCGACCTCGACTTCGACGACGGCTTCGCCGTCGATGTCGATCGTCTCGCCGCGGCGATGCGGCCGAACACCCGCCTGATCAGCGTCACCTGCCCGCACAATCCGACCGGCACGATGATGAGTCGTGCCGATCTCGACGCGCTCGTGGCGCTCGCCGAGAGCCGGCAATGCCATCTCCTGGTCGACGAGACCTATCGCGACCTTTCCTACGGCCGGCGCCTGCCGGCGGCCGCATCGCTCAGCCAACGCGCGATCAGCGTCTCGTCGCTCTCCAAGGCCTTCGGCATTCCGGGCATCCGCATCGGCTGGCTGGTCACTCGCGACGC
>NZ_RZSG01000428.1:0-5173 GCF_003997725.1 Mesorhizobium sp. M4A.F.Ca.ET.050.02.1.1 | reverse complement strand
CGTCACCAGTCCCCGCATGCCGCACCAGCCGACGAGCACGGCACCGCGGAACGTCGGTGCATCCCGCCTTTTGTCTTCGCTGTCGAAGCGGGCAAGCCATCGCATGACCGCAACGTAGCTCGCGACCCAGACGAGGCGAGCCACGATGACCACGGCCAGCACCGTCGCGGCGAAGAGAAACGCATCGCCTTGCCCGTCGCCGGAGAGCCGGCCGACGATCGAGCGTGCCTGCAGGCCCATCAGAACGAAAGCCAGCACGTTGAGGACGAACACCGCCGACTCCCAGACCGAATAGGTGCTGACGCGCCTCCGCGCCGACATCAGGCGCGGCGCGGTGCGCGCGATGGTCATGGCATAGACGACGATGGTGATGATGGCCGACAGCCCGAGCCTGTCGGCAAGTATCCAGACACCGAATGTACCGGCGAACTGCACCACTGTGCTGCTTGCCGCATCCTCGATCCGCGTGAGCGTCAGCAGAGAGAAGCGGCCGAACAGATAGCCGGCGACAACGCTGCCGACCGTCGACAGCAGGATCACCGGCACCGCGTCCTTCAGCATGACCGAACCGATCGCGGCCGAAACCGCAATCCTGTAGATCAGCAGCGCTGTCGCATCGTTGAGCAGGCTCTCGCCCTGCAGGATGGCCATGATGCGGTGCGGCACCTTGAACTGGCCGAGCACGGCGCTCGCGGCCACGGCATCGGGCGGCGCGACGATGGCGCCGAGCGCGATCGCCGCCGCGATCGGCAGGCCGGCCATCTTCCAGCCGACGAAGGCAACGACCACGGTAGTGAAAACAACCGCGCCGAGCGCCAGCATCGCCAGCGACAGCCGGTAGCGCTTCAGGTCGCGCAGCGAGGTGTCATAGGCGGCATCGAGAAGCACCGGCGCTATGAACAGCGCAAGCGCCAGTTCCGGATCGATCTCGATCGTTGGCGCGCCGGGCACAAAGGCAATCCCAACCCCGGCCAGGGCCAGCAGCGAAGGATAAGGGACCTCCAGCCGCCGCGACAGCGCCGCCAGCGCGACGGCAATCAAAAGCAGGACAAGGGTGATCTCGAACAGGGCCATACCTCATCGTAGCGATGAAGCGCGACGGTTGGCAGTACCCCCGTGTCGGGATGCTGTTGATTGTCTGGCGCGTTAGCGATGAGGGTCGGATCGTCCCACGCTGATCACTATGGGAGGTGATGCACCGGCTCGAAATTGCGCTCCTGTCGCTTTGCTAGTGCAGCACCAGCATGTCGCCGGACGAAAACGAGATGTCCGCCTTCTCGCCAACTACGGGCGGCGGCGTCGTGGAGTTGTTGAACGTGTCGAGCGACACCGTGTTGCCGCCAATGCCGACGCGCACCCGGATGACCGAGCCGAGGAAGTGCACTTCGGCGATCTCGCCGGAAAGGCTGGTGTCATGGCCGGGTTGCCGCCCCAGCGAAATCGCCTCGGGCCTGAGCGCCAGCGACAGCGTGTCGCCGGATTTCGAACCGTTGAGCTTGCCCTTGAGCGAGACTTCCTGCGTGTTGACCTGCACTTTGCCAGATGCCGGGTCGGTGACCTTGCCTTCCAGCACGTTGAGTGTGCCGACGAAATTGGCGACGAACTTGGTCGCCGGCCGGTTGTAGATCTCGAACGGCGTGCCGACTTGCTCGGCCTTGCCGCCATACATGACCGCGATGCGGTCGGAGATCGACAGCGCTTCTTCCTGGTCGTGGGTGACGAAGATGGTGGTGATGCCGAGCTTCTTCTGGATCGAGCGGATCTCCTCGCGCAGCGACACGCGCACCTTTGCATCGAGCGCCGACAGCGGCTCGTCGAGCAGCAAGAGCTTCGGCTTCGGCGCGATCGCGCGCGCCAGCGCGATGCGCTGCTGCTGGCCACCCGAAAGCTGGTAGGGATAGCGGTCGGCCATCTGCGGCAGCTTTATGATGTCGAGCATCTCGGCGACGCGGGAATCGATGGCGGCCTTCTGCATCCCCGCCACCTTCAGCCCGAAGCCGATATTCTGCGCCACCGTCAGGTTGGGGAACAGCGCGTAGGCCTGGAACACCATGCCGACATTGCGCTGGTTGGGCTTCAGCCGCGTGATGTCCTTGCCAGCCACGACGATCTTGCCGGCGCTCGGCTCCTCGAAACCGGCGACCATGCGCAGCACAGTCGTCTTGCCGCAGCCCGATGGGCCAAGGAAGGAGACGAACTCGCCCGGCGCAACGTCGAGGTTGAAATCCTCGACCACAGTCGTGGCGCCGAAGGACTTTCGCACATGCTGGATGGAGAGGAACGGCTCGGCCATGGCTTTGACTTTCAGTGCTTGTCGTTCAATTGGGGCGGTTCGCCGATTTCGGCGCGAAGCGGGACAGGATCTGGATCAGCGACATGCAGCCCCAGGTAATGGCGAAGGCGATGATGGCAAGCGCCGCCGGCTCATAGGCGCGGTTGGCGCCGATATTCTGCAGATACGGTCCGAAGGCCGGCCGATTGAGCAGGCTCGCCATGGTGAATTCGCCGATGACGATGGCGAAGGTCAGGAAGGCGCCCGACAAGACCGCGATCAGCACATTGGGCAGGATGACACGGGTGATGATCGTCCCCCAGCCAGCGCCGAGGATCTGCGCCGCTTCCGTCAGCGTCCTGACATCGATGGTGCGCAGCCCGGTATCGACCGCCCGGTACATGTAGGGCAGCGCCAGCGTCGCATAGCCGATGACCAGCAGGGCGTTGGTGCCGGTGTCGCTGGCGAGGAACGGCAGCGGCGAGTTGGAGCCGTACATCCGGATGTAGCCGAACACGATGACGATGGCCGGAATGACCAGCGGCAACAGCGTGATGAACTCGACCACCGGCCTGATCTGCGGCAGACGCAGCCGGATCCAGTAGGCCGCGGGCACCACAATCAGCACGCCGAGGATGATAGTGAAGATCGCCGCGACCACCGAATACATGAAGGTGGCCTGGAAGCGTTCGTCCCCCAGCACGATCTGATAGGCGTCGAACGAATAGGCGCCGCGCCGCATGCGCATCGAGAATTCGACGGTCGCGATCAGCGGAATGAAGAAATAGGCCGCGCCCAGCGCAAAGACGACCCAGGCCCAGAATCTGCCGGACTTCATTTGAGCCACCTCTCCGAGCGGGTCCGGAACCAGATGTAGAAGACATTGGCGAGACCGGTGATGATGATCATGCCGAAGGCGATCGCATAGCCGAGATGCGCGTTGTGCAGCACGTCGCCACGGATCTGCGCGTAGAGCAGGATCGGCACGATGTTGAGCGAGGAACCAGTCAGCGCATAGGCGGTGGCGATCGCCCCGAAGGCGTTGGCGAAGAGCAGGATCACGGTGCCGAGGAAGCTCGGCCAGATAACCGGAATGACCACCATACGCCAATACTGCGCCGTGGTCGCGCCGAGCGTCGCAGCGGCTTCGCCCCATTCCTTCTTCAGCCCGTCGATAGCCGGCGTGATGATGACCACCATTAGCGGGATCTGGAAGTAGACATAGGTCAGCGTCAGGCCCCAGAAGGACAGGATGTTGAAGCCGTGCGCGTAGATGTTCAGCCCAAACACGGTGTTCAGGATGACGGTGGCGAGCCCGAGCCGGCCCAGCGTGGCAAGGAAGGCGAAGGCCAGCGGCACGCCGGCGAAATTGGAAGCGACACCGGAAAATGTCAGCGTCGCCGAGCGTATCCAGTCCGGCAGGCCGCCACGCACGATGGCAATGGCGATGGCGAGCCCGGCGAAGGCGCCGATCAGAGCCGAGGCAAGGCTGACCTTGATGGAAATCCAGTAGGCAGCAACGATCGACGGCTGCGCCAGGGCCGCGATGTTTTCGAGCGTGAACTCGCCTGCGTCGTTCTGGAAGGCGCCCAGCATCAGATAGAGCGTGGGCAGGATCAGGAACATGATCGCGAAGACGAAGAACGGTGTAACGCCGAGCCACTGCGTCGGCAGCCTCAGGCTGCGCGCATCGGCGGGCGGCGCGGTCTTTCCCGCAATGGCCTGGTTGGAGAGCGAGAGATCGGTCATGCGCCGGCTACCGTCTTTGAGAGGAGCCGGGCGGCCAAGGCCGCCCGGCCCTTACATTGTGTTACTTCACGTTGGCGCCGACAACGGCATCCCAGTTCTTGGTGATGGCTTCCTTGGCCTTGCCCTGTTCATCGAGGGTCGGGAAGACAGCCGATGCATAGGCCTCGGCCGGCGGCAGCTTGGCCATCACGTCGGCCGGGAGCTTGCCGTTCTTGGCGAGGTCGTTGAAGCGGATCGGGTGGCAATAGCCCTTCAGCCAGCCGATCTGGCCTTCGTCGGAGTAGAGATACTCGAGCCACAGCTTCGCGGCATTCGGGTGCGGCGCGTAGGCGCTGATCGCCTGCACGTAGACGCCGGCGACGACGCCGGTCTTCGGCACGACGACATCGACCGGCGGGTTGCCCTTCAGCGTGTCGCGGCCGGCAAGCGCGTTGTAATCCCAGGTGACCAGGATCGGCGTCTGGCCCTGGGCGAGCGTCGCCGGCTTGCCGATGACCGGCACGAAATTGCCGGCGGCGTTGAGCTTCTTGAAGAAGTCGAGACCGGCGGTGCCGGCGGCTTCACCAGCGGCCGCGCCACCGGAAAGGCCGGCGGCGTAGACGGCCTGGATGGCCTGGTTCGAGGCGCGCGGGTCACCGGCGAGCGCAACCGTATTGGCATAGTCTGCCTTCAAGAGGTCGGCCCAGTCAGCCGGCGCTTCCTTGACCAGATCCTTGTTCACCAGGAAGGACAGCACGCCGTAATAGTCGCCGGTCCAGAAACCGTCCGCATCCTTGGCGCTGTCCGGGATCGAGTCCCAGGTCGACACCTTGTAGGGCTGGATCAGGCCATCGGCCTTGGCCGACGGGCCGAAGGACAGGCCGACGTCGATGACGTCGGGCGCCTGCGGGCCCTTGTTGTCCTTGTTGGCCTTGATCGCCTCGATCTCGTCGCCCGAGCCGGCATCCGGGTTGAGTTCGTTGATCTTGAGTTCCGGATACTTCGCCTTGAAGCCGTCGATGACGGCGCCATAGCCGCACCAGTCATGCGGCAACGCGATCGTGGTGAGCTGGCCCTCCGCCTTGGCCGCCTTGACGAGTTCATCCAGCGAATCCGCGGACGAAATCACCGTCGACGCAAACAGCGCCGCGGCCGAAAGGGAAAGCACTTTCC
>NZ_RZSG01000427.1:0-5199 GCF_003997725.1 Mesorhizobium sp. M4A.F.Ca.ET.050.02.1.1 | reverse complement strand
GGTCAACAATGTGCTCGGCTTCCCCTACATTTTCCGCGGCGCGCTGGATGTCCGCGCCACCACCATCAACGACGAGATGAAGATCGCAGCGGCGCGCGCGCTGGCCGAGTTGGCGCGCCGCGACGTGCCCGACGACGTCGCCGCCGCCTATCAGGGCAACCGGCCGAAATTCGGCCCCAACTACATCATCCCGGTGCCGTTCGACCCGCGCCTGATCGCCGCCATCCCGCTGGCTGTGGCGAAGGCCGCGATGGAGTCCGGTGTCGCCCGCAAGCCGATCCTAGACCTCGGCCGTTACGCGCAGGAGCTTTCCGCCCGCCGCGATCCGATCGCCTCCACCCTGCAGCGCATCTACGACCGCGTGCGGCGCCAGCCCAAGCGCATCGTCTTCGCCGAGGGCGAGGAGGAGCAGGTGATGCGCGCCGCCGTCTCCTATGTGAACCAGAATCTCGGCACCGCCATCCTGCTCGGCCGCGACGACGTCATCAAGGAAAACGCCAAACACGCCGGCATCGAGCTCAACAAGCAGGGCATCGAGATCATCAATGCCAGGCTGTCGCGCCGCAACGGCATCTACACCGACTATCTCTACGAGCGCATGCAGCGAAAGGGCTTCCTGTTCCGCGACTGCCAGCGGCTGATCAACAATGACCGCAACCACTTCGCCGCCTGCATGGTGGCGCTGGGCGATGCCGACGGCATCGTCACTGGCGTCACCCGCAACTACTCCACCGCGCTTGACGACATCCGCCGCGTCATCGACGCCAAGCCGGGCCACCGCGTCATCGGCGTCTCGATCGTGCTCGCGCGGGGCAAGACCGTACTAGTCGCCGATACCGCCGTGCACGACATGCCGAATGCCGAGCAGATCGCCGACATCGCCGAGGAAGCGGCCGGCTTTGCCCGCCGCATGGGCTATGAGCCGCGGCTTGCCATGCTCGCCTACTCGACCTTCGGCCATCCGCATGGCGAACGTTCCGAGCGCGTGCAGGAGGCCGTGCGCATCCTCGACAAGCGCCGCGTCGATTTCGAGTATGACGGCGAGATGGCCGCCGACGTGGCGCTCAACGCCCGCGCCATGGCGCAATACCCGTTCATACGGCTGACCGGCCCGGCCAACGTGCTGATCATGCCGGCGTTCCACTCGGCCTCGATCTCGACCAAGATGCTGCAGGAACTCGGCGGCTCGACCGTTATCGGCCCGCTGCTGGTCGGCCTGAACAAGCCGGTGCAGATCGTTTCGCTGAACGCCAAGGACTCAGACATCGTCAACATGGCGGCGATCGCGGCCTACACGGCGAGCAACTGAGAAGCGGTGCGCGTCGGGCGCCTCCCATAACAGATTGATAATACTCAGCTGATATAGAGGGCCTCTTGCTGACTTGCCGTAACGGCATCTACGGCGCGCTCAGACCGCTAACTTGGGGGTGCGGCCATGAAGCATGACGGGGTCTCTGCATCCGCGGTTGGCCAGGGGGGCCACCACGACGAGCGGCTGGATGCGCTACTCAGCATCACCGGTCGCATGGACGGCTATCTCTACCGCTGCCGCAACGACCAGTCCTATACGATGCTCTACATCAGCGACGGCATCCTCACTGTCAGCGGCTATCGGCCGAGCGATTTCATCCACAATGCGGTGCGCGACTACGTTTCGGCCATCCATCCTGACGATCTCGCTTCGGTCTATGCTGCCGTCGACGCCGCGCTCGAGGCGCGCTGCAACTGGAATGTCGACTACCGCATCGTGCCGAGGGTCGGCGAGCCGCTCTGGGTCCGCGAGATCGGCGGCGGTGTCTGGGACGAGGCCGGCGGGCTCGAATTCCTCGAGGGGTTCGTCGTCGACATCAGCGACCGCAAGGTCGTCGAGGACCTCAATGCGCAGCTGCTGCTCGACCTCAAGGCCGCCAACGAGGAACTGTCGGCGCAAAAGCGTGAGATCGAGCTGGCCAAGCAGCAGAGCGACCATTCGGCCAACCACGATCTCCTGACCGATCTGCCCAACCGGCGCGCCTTCCACAACGAGCTCAAATCGGTGATCGGCCGCTGCGCCGCCACCGGCGAGGCGGCAGGCCTGCTGTTCATCGACCTCGACCGCTTCAAGGAGGTCAACGACACGCTTGGCCACGAGGCCGGCGATGCGCTGTTGCAGCGCGTGTCGGACAAGCTGCGCGCGATCCTGCGCAGCGCCGACTTCGTCGCGCGGCTCGGCGGCGACGAGTTCGCTTTCCTGTTTTCGGGCAAGGCGGACCAGGCCAGGGAGAAGGCGGTGCGCGTGGCGGAGCGCGTGCTGGAGCGGCTGCGCATCAAGGTTCCGGCTCCGGGAGGCGACATCCAGGTCGGCTGCACCGTCGGTGTCGCGATCTATCCTACGGAAGCCGCCGATCCCGACGCGCTGGTCGCGCTCGCCGACCGGCATATGTATGTCGGCAAGAAGGAAGGCCGTGGCCGGCTGGTCACTTCCGACCAATTGGCGCTGGAGCAGCCCGGGGCCGGCGGCGGCCAGTCGTCACGCCGCCAGCGCCGCATCGCCTAGCTCCGACGGGCGCGGCATCCATCGAGCAGGACGGATCGGCCGCAAACCTTCCCCCGCGAGGCAGGGGAAGGCAAGGCATTTGAAGGCGTGGCGACACCCTACTCCCGGTCGCGGCAGGCGAGATAGGCGCGCTTCCAGAAGCGCCAGCCGGTCACCTTCCACTTCCAGAATTCATAGCCGCGGCCGCCATGGTCGGACGCACACGATGGTCACCCCGCCCCAGCCCCAGGCGTGGTGCTTGTGGTGGCCATGGTGGTGGCCGCCAATGGCCATTGCAGACCTGGTCGAGGTTGGGGCTGGCCGCCGCTCTCGCCGCGCTCGGACGCCCGGAGGAAGCCGGGGCCGTCATCGCCGAAGCAACGCGCATCGACCAAGGTCTGACGGTCGCCTCGTTCGACGCGGTCGTGGGCCAGGTCCCGGACGGTCTGCGCGAGCGGGTCTGTTCGGCACTTAGACAGGCCGGGTGAGCTGAAAAGACAAAGGCCCGCAACGACGTGCTGCGGGCCCTTCTTGCAAAGATTGTAGAACCGGTCAGAACGAGCGCTGGAAGCGAAGGATGCCGCCGATGCTGTTTTCCTTGTCGGCTTTGGTCCAGTTGGTGACGGTATCTTCGCCGACATGCAGATAGTCGACTTCGGCCGTGACCTTGAGGCCCTTGACGATTTCATAGGCAATGTTCGCCGCGACGCCGAAGTTCTTGCCTTCGTCGTAGGAGAGCTGGGCGTTGAACGAGGTCTTCTCGTTGATGGTGTAGGTACCGCCGCCCCAGATCGCCCAGTTGCCGCTCCACTGCTTGTAGAAGCCGCGACCATGCGCGTCGATGACGTTGCCTGCGTCATCGTTGAGGTTGTCGTCGGTGCCGTAGCCGCCCATGATGAACAGCGACAGGTTGTCCATCGGCTTGACGTCGAGACGAACCTTGCCGGCCACTTCCTCGTAGTTGCTGTCATAGGCGACGACGCCGGTGATGGCGCCCCAGCCCTGCGTGTACTTCACGCCACCGACGACATGCGGAACATAGCTGTCGATCGTGCCGACGACGCCAGAGCCCTCTTCGAGAGAGACCACGGCCGAGAAGCCGTTGCCGGCGTCGAAGTAGTACTGGACGACGTTGGTGTCGAAATCGCCGTACGGAACCAGCGTATCCTGGATGACGTTGCCGGCGTAGCCGATGAACGAATCGAACGCCGATTCGTCCTTACCGACGCGCAGACCACCGAGCTGGATCGAGGCGAACTTCACCGAGACGCCCTTGTCGACGGCGGGATTGCCGGAGGCGAGGGTGCCATAGCCGTTGCTGTTGCCGAAGTTGAAGCGCATTTCGGTGTAGGTCTTCAAGGTGCCGAGCTCGGTTTCCTGGCCGGTCCAGGTCTTGAAGGTGAAGCGGGCATTCTTCTTCCAGGTGTCCTGCTGGTCACCGTCCTGGTGGTCGAAGGACTTCGCGCCGTCGAACGAGCCGACGTCGCCCATGCCGATGTCGTAGCGGACATAGCCGCCGATGCGAAGGCAGGTTTCGGTGCCGGGGATGTAGAAGTAGCCCGAGCCGTAGACGTCGCAGATCTTGACGTATTCGGCCGGCTCCGGCTCGGCGACGACGACCGCGTCGGCGGCGCGCGCACCGGAAACTGCGATCAGGGCCGCAGCTGAGCCGAGAAGAAGGCTCTTGATGTTCATTTTCTGAATCTCCAGTCAAAAGTTAAAACGGGTTTGATCTCTTGAAAGGCAGCGTTGCCGCCCCCTGTCCCCACGGTTGAAAAAGACGCGCATCGCGCCGCTTCTTCGCGCTCCACATGACCCATGTCGCAGCGCGGTTCAACAGAGATTGTGTCATAAAAGCGGCTTTTGGAATCTTGGAAAAGTATTGTTGCGTAAATACCACGAATATATTGTCGAAATTGGCACAAATGGCACAAGTTGTACAAACGAAACGTAACTATAGATTTACACAACCTGGGATACATCCAACGATGACTGTTCCATGAAATACCATTAGCCGACTAGTTAATGACGCGGCAACCGCCGTTTAACTAATTGATTTGAAAGAAAAAAATCAAACTCGCGAGCCGTTGGGATTGCTGGTCGGCGAAAAGTCGCGTGCGGCCAGCATGACTTCGTGCACCCTGTCGTGCTTGAGCATTTCAAGGGGAGTGCGACCATCGAGATCGGGCGAAGGGCGGGTCAGCCAGAACCATGCCAGCCTCGGATTGGCGATCACCGCCAGCAGCTCTCTGATCCCCGCGGCCGGCCTGCCGTCGACGAACTGGGCCAGCGGAAAGACATGCTTGCGGCCACCCTTGCGCAAGGCAATGACCTCGTTTCGCCGTTGCCAGCGATGCAGGGTCGAGCGCGGTATGCGGAAATTCTCTTCCAGATAGGTCGATCCTGCGACTTCGCCCGCCCAATCCTCGATCAGCACGGATTGTAGATCGTTGGTTCGCTGGCGCTCGCGCGGCGACGGGGGCTTCCCGGTCGCGGATGCCGGCACCGGGTGCTCATCCGCCCCACCGGCGTCTGCCGTGCTACGGCCGGCGTCTGCCGTGCCGCCACGCGCGGCCTTGTTGGCGGTCATGCTGAAGAACGCGGAAGCAAGCGCGGTCCAATCGCCTTTGAGGGAGCCGATCGCGAGCCGCTGTGTTTGCGGCAGGGAGGGAAAGGGGGCGGCG
>NZ_RZSG01000426.1:0-5216 GCF_003997725.1 Mesorhizobium sp. M4A.F.Ca.ET.050.02.1.1 | reverse complement strand
CCCTTCAGGGCGCCGAGCGGATCCCCCGCGGCCAGCGCGCGGCCGGCGGCGTTGATCAGCGAGTCCATTCACAGCCCGCCGACAGAAATCCCGCCACACTTGTAACTCTCACCATCACGCCATCCGGCCCTATGTCTGTCCTGCACCCCAACCAAACCGAAAGAACGGGACAAGAGCAATGACCCAGCACATGAAGACACCGCCGATCGTTTCGCAGGACGCCTGGGAAGGCGCGTACGAAGAGATGCTCGTAAAGGAAAAGGCCCTCACCCGTGCCCGCGACGCGCTGGCCGCGGAACGTCGCCGCATGCCATGGACGCTTGTCGAGAAGGACTATGTGTTCGACGGCCCAAACGGCAAGGCGAGCTTGCTCGACCTGTTCGAAGGCCGCCGGCAACTGATCATCTATCGCGCCTTCTTCGAGCCGGGCGTCTATGGCTGGCCGGAGCACGCCTGCCGCGGCTGCTCGCTCGGCGCCGACATGGTCGGCAATCTCGCCCATCTCAACGCCCGCGACACCACGCTCGCCTATGCCTCGCGGGCGCCGCAGGCCGACATTCAGCGGGTGAAGCAGCGGATGGGCTGGGAGCTGCCCTGGTACACCATCACCGACAGCTGGGATAAGGATTTCGGCGTCGACGAATGGCATGGCCACAACGTCTTCATCCACGACGGCGACCGCATCTTCCGCACCTATTTCGTCAACAACCGCGGCGACGAGGCTTTCGGCACCGTGTGGAGCTACCTCGACGTCACCCCGCTCGGCCGCCAGGAGGTGTGGGAGGACTCGCCCGAAGGCTATCCGCAGACCCAGACCTACAAATGGTGGAACTGGCACGACAACTACGAAGAGGGTGCCGCCCCCGACCAGAGATGGGTCGAAGTGTCGGACGTCGGCGAGGCGGCGTTCCGCAACAAGAGCGCCTGAGTGTGAAGCGACTCTGGCGGTGCCAGCCGCACCGCCGGAGCCGATCTCTCTCCACGCGTCCGCAGGAATCCCGCCAGTTTGAAAGGTGGCAAAGATGAGCATCGACAATCCCGCCCCTGGCCCGGCCGTCCCGAGCGGCTTCGGCCTCGCCGACTGGCTCAGCCTTGCGGCGGCGCCGACCTTCGCAATCATGGCGCTGCTGACAGCCGCCTATGGCGGCCATGACATGATGTGCATGCCCGGCCCCGGTGCCTCGATGCTGAGCGGCATGGTAGCGATGTATCTTTTGATGGCCGCCTTCCATCTGGCGCCCTGGCTGCGGCTAGTGGCGCGGCGGGCGTGAGATTTCGCATCGCGGCCAATGACCGCCGTACCGGCCCAAGTGCCCGCTAAGCGCCAGCGACGAGTTGCCACCGGGTCTCGAATGACCGGAGTGGGGCCGACAGCGCACTGACAGCTTCAGGCTGCAAATCTTCAAGAGCGGACATTACGCTAGGCGTTAGCATTGTCATGACCTGACCCCATCACGATGTTCACTCCGGCCAGTGGATGTCGGGATTTGGCGTGCGATTACCTCAGCCAACTGCACCGCAACAACATCCAAGACACTCGCGCTTGCCGAAGGGGCTGTCGGCACTGACTGGATTAGCGTAAGCTAATGTCCACAAGGGGTGCGCACATGCACCGTGTCATCGCCATAGCGATCGTGGTTCTCGCGGCCGTGTTCGGTTCCGCGAGGGCTGAGGTGCTGATCGGGGTCTCGTCTGCGATGACAGGACGGCTTGCCTGGATCGGCGAGCAGGGACAGCGCGGCGCCGAGATGGCGGTGGCCGACGTCAACGCCGCGGGCGGCGTGCTTGGCCAGAAGGTGAGGCTCATCTCGGTCGACGATTTCTGCGATCCCGAGCAAGCGGTCGCGGCCGCCCGGAAGCTGGTGGCTGACGGGGTGGTGCTCGTCGTCGGGCATTTTTGCTCCGGGGCCTCGATCCCCGCATCAAAAGTGTACGAGGAGGCGGGCATCGTCGAAATATCCCCAGGCTCGACCAATCCGCAACTGACCGAACAGGGCCGTCGCAATGTCTTCCGCACCATTGGCCGCGACGACGCGCAAGGGTTCATCGCCGGCAACTACCTTGCCGATCGCTGGGGCGACAAGAAGATTGCAATCCTTCACGACAATTCGACCTACGGGAAGGGTCTCGCCGACGAGACCAGGAAGCAGCTGAACAAACGGGGCGTGACCGAAGCTGTCTACGACGCATACGCGCCCGGGAAGGACGACTATTCAGCCGAGGTCGCTGCATTGCAGAGCGCCGGCGTCTCAGCCTTGTATGTGGGTGGTTATCATGCCGACGTTGGGCTGATTGCTCGCGCCGCACACGACCGCGGCTACACGGTTCAGCTCATATCCGGAGATGCCTTGGCTACCGAGGAATTCGCCCTGATCGCAGGCCCAGCGGCGGAGGGAACCCTGTTCACCTTCCCGGCGGACCCGCGGCGAAATGCCGGCGCAGCCGCGATCGTGGAGCAGTTCCGTGCGGAGAACTTCGAGCCGGCGGGCTACACGCTGTTGAGCTACTGCGCGGTCCAGGTCTGGGCCCAGGCGGTCGCGAAGGCAGGTTCGCTGGAGCCGAAGGCGGTCATCGCGACACTGCGCGAACAGGAGTTCGACACCGTCATTGGCCGCGTCGATTTCGACGACAAGGGTGACCTCACGAGGCAGAGCTGGGTTTGGTACGTCTGGCGCGGCGGGGAGTACGTGCCGGTTGAATAGGGTTCGCCGAATGCGTGCCCCTGAGACGTCTAGTCCGATGCAGACCAGTGTGGCTGGATTGTACCGACTCACAGCGATGCTTGAACGCCTCGGCATACGCGGCCGGCTGCTGTTCGCCTTTTTCGGGATCAGCGCCCTTGCGGTGCTGGCAACCGCTGCGGCGCTTTATGCCTTCCTCCAAGTCGGCGACGTCGTCGACCGAATCACCACGGATCGGGTGCCGTCGGCGCTAGCCTCCCTCCAACTGTCGCGCCAGGCCGAGCGGGTCGCTGCTGCCGCGCCATCGGTGCTGGCGGCGACGAGCAGGTCTCAGCACAGCGAGGTCTCGGCTGCCGTCGCGCTCGAGATGTCCCGCCTCGAGGCGCTGCGCACCGACCTCAGGGACGCCACGCTGGGCACAGTGCCTTTGGCCGAAATCGAGGAAGCCGCGGTTGTTCTGAGGCGCAATCTGAAGGAGCTCGACTCCCTGGTCATCGCCCGGCTCGATGTGGTCGCCCGCAAGGAGGAACTCCTGAACCGCCTCGCCGCGACGACGACCGGGAGCCACCGCCTTCTTGCCACCGGCATCCTGGTGATGGATTCCAGGCTGCCGCAATGGCGGGCGGTCGCGGCCGACACGTCACTGTCGCCCGATCGACGCGCAGCGGCAATGGCCGACATGGTCCAGGCGATTGCGGCTTACATCCCCCAGCAAAAGGCGCTGCTGGATATTTCGGCGGTCAACGACGCGCTGGTGAAGGCCGCGACCGCGCCGTCGCAGGGCGACCTGGCGTTGATCCTGTTTCCGCTGCGCCGCTCGCTTGCCGCTCTCGAAACGGCTTCCTCGGAGATCGACGAAAAGCTGCGGACCCGTTTCCGGCAACGGGTGGACGAACTCAAGGCACTAACCGATGGTGAGAACAGCATCCCGAAGGCCCGGGAAGAGGAACTTGCGGTCCTCGCGCAGGGCGAAAAGCTGCTGGCCGAAAACAATCGGCTGTCGCGCAGTCTCACCGCTGCGGTCGACCGTCTTGTCGCAGCAGCGGACCGCGAGATCGCTGCCTCCGGTCGCGAAGCCGCGCTCGTCCAGCACTACGGCACCGGAGTTGTCCTCGGCTCCGCCTTGCTCAGCCTGTTGAGCTCGGTTCTGGTCGTCTGGCTCTATGTCGACCGCAGCCTCCTCGCCCGTCTGGGCGCGGTGAGCCAGGGCATGCTCGCCATCGCGGGCGGCGATCTTCGTGCGCCGCTGCCGGCCGCGGGCAGCGACGAAATCGGGCGCATGGCCGAGGCGCTGAGGCTCTTCCGGGATACCGCCGTCGAGGTCGAGGAAAAGAACCTGCGCGACGTTGCAGAAGCACGTCAGCGGCTGGTCGATGCCATCGAAAGCATTTCCGAAGGTTTCGCTCTCTATGACAGAGAGGACCGGCTTGTCCTCAGCAACAGCCGCTACCGCGAACTGCTCTACGCCGGCCTGGAGGCCGAGCTAACCCCTGGCACGGCATTCGAGGAGATCATTCGCCGATCCGCCGAGCGCGGCTACATCAGGGATGCCGAGGGGCGGGTCGATGAGTGGGTTGCCGAGCGCCTGTGGCGGCACCGCAACCCTGGCGAACCATGGGTGCAGCGGCGGGGCGACGGGCGATGGATCATGATAAGCGAGCGGCGGATCAGTGCCGGCGGCACGGTCGCCGTCTATTCCGACATCACCGAGCTGAAGCAAAGGGAGGAGAACCTCGCCGAGAAGTCCACTGCCCTGGAGGCGCTTTCCAACAAGCTGGCCAAATATCTGGCGCCCCAGGTGTACAGCTCGATATTCACCGGCCGCCAAGATGTTAGAATCGCCAGTCAACGCAAGAAGCTGACTATATGCTTCTCCGACATCGCCGGCTTTACCGAGACCACCGACAAAATGGAGTCCGAGGATCTCACCCAGCTCCTCAATCACTACCTGACGGAAATGTCGAAAATCGCGTCGGATCATGGTGCCACGATCGACAAGTACGTCGGCGACGCGATCCTGATGTTTTTCGGCGACCCTGAGACGCGCGGCGTCAAGGAGGACGCGCTGGCTTGCGTGCAGATGGCGCTTGCCATGCAAAACCGGATCAGCGAGCTCACCGAAGTCTGGCGGGACATGGGGATCGAAACACCGCTGCGCTGCCGCATCGGCATCCATACCGACTACTGCACCGTCGGTAACTTCGGCAGCGAGGACCGGATGGACTACACGATAATCGGCGGCGCCGTGAATCTCGCCTCGCGTCTGGAACAGGAGGCGGCACCGGGGGCCATCCTCATTTCCTACGAGACGTTTGCGCAAGTGAAGGACACGATCGATTGTGCGGAGATGGGGCACGTGCAGGTCAAGGGGATCGCCTACCCCGTCGCCACCTACCGCGTCATCGATCTGAAGGCCAATCTAGCGGGCGCTTGTCGCGCCGTTCGAACCGAGCTGCCGCACTTCAGGCTGGAACTTGAACCGGAGCTGATGTCCGCCGACGAGCGTGGCGGTGCCGCCACTGCGCTTCGAGATGC
>NZ_RZSG01000425.1:0-5221 GCF_003997725.1 Mesorhizobium sp. M4A.F.Ca.ET.050.02.1.1 | reverse complement strand
GCGCGAAACATCGTGAAGCCAGAACGCGCCCGCCGGTCTCCCGCTCGGTTACGGTTCGCGCGACCGCAGCTTTGAAATCGGACGCGAAAATTGCGACTGGACCCTGCCCGACCCTGACAAGTTCATTTCCGGCCGGCATTGCGAGGTCCGCTATGAGGCGGGCGCGTTCTGGCTTCACGATGTTTCGCGCAACGGCACCTTCATCAACGGGTCCAGCCAGCGCCTGGCCGCGCCGCATCGCCTCGGCCATGGCGACCGGCTGTTGATCGGCCGCTATGTCATCTTCGTGTCCATCGACGACGAGCGCGGCGTGACGGGTCACCCCCAACCGAGATCCGGTTCGACGCAACGGGAATTGCCGGCATCGACGGGCCGGCCCCAGGAATTCGGCAACGAGCCGTTCTTCAATTCGCGCGAGCAACGCCAGGCGCCGGCGTCGACGTCTTCCCTGCTGCAGGCAGCCGCGCCGCCTTCGGCCGCGCAGCGCCCCGTTGCGGACGAATTGCTCAGGGAAATCGCGCGGGCGGCCGGCATCTCGCCGGATCTGCTTCAATCGCGCGACCCACATGAGGTTGCCGCCGAGATCGGCGCGGTCCTGCGGACGACGGTAGAACAATTGGCCTTGCTGCTGAAGGCGCGCGCGGCTGCCAAGATCCTGGCAAAGAGCACGCACCGCACGATGATCAGCGCAGCGGACAACAATCCCCTCAAATTCGTGCCCGGAACCGACGACATGCTGGAAATCATGTTCGCGCGGCGCAGGGCCGGCTATCTTGACGCCAGGCACAGTGTCGAAGACGCCTTCCGCGATCTCAAGACCCACGAATTCGCCACCTATGCGGCCATGCAGGCGGCGCTCTCCCGGCTGCTTGACGACCTGTCGCCCGAGGCGATCGGCAGGAAGCTTCCGCCCACCTCGTTCAGTTCGAAGAAAAGCCAGGCCTGGGATGCTTTCGTGGCGACCTGGCGGACCATGGAGGAAGCCCACGAAAACGGCATGCTGGATATATTCCTGGCTTATTTCGCCGAAGCCTATGCCAAGGCCGACAAGCAAAAATAGCGTGTAAATTCCGGCGCTAGAGCCGGATCCCTACACCGCCGCCGTTAAGAATAATCCGGGCGGTTCCGCGCATATGGTTCCAATCGGACGCTTCTGAGATTACGATCACATACGACAGTTCGCCAGGCGGTTACGGCTGAATGACCCAGGGGTCTGCGGCAAATGTCATGTTACGGCGGGATCGCGTTCTGTAGCCTAGCTTCCACCGGACACTCCCCGCGTCAGCAGGGCACGCATTCTTTGCTTCTGCCCCTGCCTGGTCTTGCGCGCCGGCACGGCCGCCATGCGCGGACGGAAGGCCAGCAATGAGCTCGAAGGACGATCCCTTCGGCCCCGCCGGCAAGACCGTCATTCGCGCCAATCCACGACGCAGGCAAAAGCCGGCGCCGGCCCCGCCGGCATCCGCCGATGGCGGGCAGCCCCTGCCTGTGCGGGATTCGACGGTTTTCGATCCGCAGGGCGGACAGCACATGCCGCCGGGCTGGGTGTCCGGAACCGTGATCTATCAAGGGGCGACGTCCAATGCCGGCCCCTTGGAGACCGCGCCCTCGTCGGGGCCGCAGCAGGACGTCCTCCTCGACGCCACCGGCAGCATCACCTACCCCACGGCAAACCCGATCATCGCCGCCGCCGCGCCCTTGCTGATGCTGCTCGGCCAGCTCCGACTTATCCCGGTCGAAAGACGTGCCGAACCGCTGGCGTTGCACATCGCCGAGGCGATCGAAAGGTTCGATCGGGCGATGCAGAAGTCGGGCATTGCCGAAGAGGACGCACGGATCGCCAAGTTTGCGCTTTGCGAAACCGTTGACGATCTCGTCGGCAACCTGCCCTGGCCCGAGGGGGACGGCTGGGCAGGGCACGGCATGCTGTCGCGGTTCTTTCGCATCAAGTCCGCCGGCGCCGGCTTCTATGAGGCGCTGAACAAGCTGCTGGCCGAACCGGAAGCGCATTACGACCTGCTCGAACTGATGCATGCCTGCCTATCGCTGGGGTTTGAAGGTCAGTATCGCGGCCTCGCGCGCCAGGACAGCAACCTCGAACGTGTCCGACGCGACGTCTTCGACACGCTTCGCTACTTCAGGGCGCGGCCCGACGACGACATTTCACCCCGCTGGCAGGGATTGGCGGCGACAATGGCGCGACCGTCGGCGCGGCTGCCGCTCTGGGCCGTCGCGGCCGTCACCTCGGGTCTCCTGACGGCGGCCTTCTTTGCCTTGCGGGTCTTCATCACCAATGAGGGTGACGCCGTCGCCGGCGAGCTTGTGGCGCTCAATCCATCGACGCCGGTGACAATCGAGAGCGCCGACGTGGCTGCCTCGGCCGAGCCGGCAAAAGTCGCGCCTCCCCCAACCCCCGTCGCGCTCACCCAGATCAACCGCATCCGTGCGGCGCTAGCCGAGGATCTGGCGCGCGGCGGGCTGGCGGTGAGCACGCAAGGCAGCTTCATCGTGGTGGAAATAAACAACGCCCTGACGTTCGAACCCGGCAAGGCCGAGGTGAAGCCGGAGTTCCAGTCCGTCGCCGCAGACATCGCCACGGCTCTCGACGCCGAACCGGGGCCGATCAGGATCATCGGTCATACCGACAACGCAAAACCGCGCAAATCGAGCACGTTCAAGTCCAATTTCGACCTCTCGGTCGCCCGCGCCAAAGCCGTCGCGGCGATGATGGCACCCGGCTTCAAGGACCCATCGCGCATCACCACCGACGGCAAGGGCGAAGACGAGCCGATCGCCGACAATGCGACCCCGGAAGGCCGTGCCACGAACCGCCGCATCGATGTGATGATCCCCAAGGAGGAGACATTATGAGCGCGGCCCCTCGGAAGCGCCCATGACGCATTGGCTGCTGCGCATACTCAACGTCGTCGCCTTGGCCGGTTTCGCGGCAGCCGTCTGGTTTGCCGGACCACTGATCCGTTATGCCGATGCGCGCCCACTCGGGCCGGTCTGGTTGCGCGCCGCGATCGTCGGCGTGGTCGTGGCCGCGGCGGCGCTCTTCTACACGGTCCGGTTCTGGCAAAGGCGAACGGCGCATAAGGCGCTTGAAGCCGCGATCGTGCGCAACGACGCCGACAATGACGATTCGCAGGTGCTCGAGGCCCGCATGAGCGAGGCCATCGCGGCACTCAAACGCTCAAGCGGAAAGCGCAATTTCCTCTACGAGATCCCCTGGTACATCGTCATCGGCCCACCGGGCGCGGGCAAGACGACGGCGCTGGTCAACTCCGGTCTGAATTTCCCGCTTGCCGGTTCCGGCACCGCGCAGCCGGTGGCCGGCATTGGCGGCACGCGATCCTGCGACTGGTGGTTCACCGACGAGGCCGTGCTGATCGACACCGCCGGGCGCTACACGACACAGGATTCCGATCAGTCCCGCGACAAGAAGAATTGGCTCGCCTTCCTGTCGCTGCTCAAGAAATACCGCGCCAGGCAGCCGATTAACGGCGTCATCCTGGCAGTCAGCCTTGCCGACCTCATGAGCTTCGACGATCGGCAGCTTGACGCCCATGTCGCCGAGATACGAAGTCGCCTGCGCGAAACCTATGAAACGCTCAGGATCCAGTTTCCGGTCTACCTGCTGTTCACCAAAGCCGACCTCGTCTCCGGTTTCATGGATTATTTCGGCGGCTTCGACGAGGCGCGCAGGCGCAAGGTGTGGGGCGCGACCTTCCAGACCACCGACCGCAACAAGAACATGGCCGGTGAGGCTCCGGCCGAATTCGACGCTCTGGCCGGGCGCCTGGCGGACGAGATGGCCGACCGGCTCCAGGAAGAGCAGGATCCGGTCGCGCGCATATCCATCTTCGGCTTTCCGGCCCAGTTCGGCGCATTGCGCGGCCGGGTTACCGGTTTTGTCACCAGCCTGTTCGACATCTCCCGCAGCGAGGTAAACGTCAGCCTGCGCGGCCTCTATTTTTCCTCGGGCACCCAGGAAGGAACGCCGATCGACCAGGTGCTGGGCGCGATCGGGCGCAGTTTCGGCAGCAGTTCGCAGGCGCATCTGTCCGGCACCGGCAAGAGCTTTTTCCTCCACGATGTTCTGGCCGACGTCATTTTCGCCGAGGCCGGCTGGGTTTCATACGACAGGACAGCCGAAAGGCGCGCCGCGATCGCCAGATATGGCGGCATCGGCGCGATCGTCCTGGCCGCCGTGATCGCCCTGGGCGCGCTTGGGCTGAGCTTCACGGCCAACAGATCGCTGCTCGCCGCCACGACGCAGGCCATGAGCCAATACCGCCAGGCGGCGGAACCGCTGCTCAAAAGCACAGAGGTCGCCGACGTCGACCTCGAAAACGTGATTGGCCCGCTCGACCAGTTGCGCAACCTGCCGGCCGGATTCGAGACCGGCGACGCGCCGACGCCGATCGAGGAGACATTCGGCCTCAGCCAGCGCGAACGGCTTCTTTCAGCGGCCAGGACGGCCTACCGGCAAGCGCTGGAGCGAAGCTTCCGATCGCGCCTGCTGCTGCAGGCCGAGCGCACGATCCAGGCCAGGATGGCCGATCCGGCGATGCTCTATGAGCCGCTGAAGATCTATCTGATGCTGGGCGGCAAGGCGCCGAAGGTCGACGACGAGCTGATCGTCTCCTGGATGCGGCAGGACTGGGAACACAACCGCTATCCCGGCGAAAACAACCGCGAAGGTCGGGCCCAGCTCGAAAAACATCTGCGCGCCATGCTGGCGCTGGACGACGCCTATGATCCGGTTTTCAAGCTCGACCAGCCACTTGTCGAAGCCGCCCAACGCTCACTCGGACGCATGAGCCTGGCCGACCGCGCCACGGCCCTGATCAAGTCGGCGCTCCATGCGGCAGCCCTGAGCGATTTTTCCGTTTCGCTCAAGGCCGGTCCGGAAGCGCCGCTGCTGTTCGAGCGTGTCGACGGCAGTGATCTGTCGGGACTTCGCATTCCCGGCGTCTACACCCATGCCGGCTTCAGCGATTTCTATCTCCAGCAGCTCTCACGCATCGCGCAGATGCTTGTCGACGACCGGTGGGTACTCGGCGGCGGCGGCGAGCAGGGTGGCATCGATCAGGAATTGCTCAAGCTCGGACCCGAGCTTCTCGATCGCTATGCCAAGGAGTTTGCCGCGGCGTGGAACGGCATTCTCGATCAGCTGCGGTTCAAGGCGATGCTGAAGGACAAGCCACAATATAGC
>NZ_RZSG01000424.1:0-5233 GCF_003997725.1 Mesorhizobium sp. M4A.F.Ca.ET.050.02.1.1 | reverse complement strand
TCGCGGTAGAGCGTGGCTGGCCCGCGTCCCAGCGAAGGCCGGCCTTCGGCAGCCAGTTCAGCCAGCGTCGCGAATGCCGCGCCGCGACCGCTCTCGCGCGCGTCATGGCGGCCGGGCGAGGCAAACGACACCGGGACGTCCGCTGCCCAGAGCAGGCTTGCCGTCTCCTCCAGCGTGGCCGCGCCGGAGAGCGCCACAGCATCCTTGCCGCGATAGAAAAGGCCGCCATGCTGGATGGTCGAGATCGTGGTGGCAAAAGCCGGCTCGCCCCAGTCGATGGCGCTTTCTGCGATCGCTCGCGGGCTTCGGCCGCGCGCGCGGCGCGTGGCGAGGGCGGCGATGTCGTCGGCGCGATACTGGCTGCGGCGCGGATCGGCTGCGTCCGGACGCATGCCGATACGGCCACGGCTGACATAGGCATAGAGCGTCTGCGGCCGCACCTTGAGCCGTTCCAGCGCCTCCTCACGCGTCAGCCATTCGGTCATGTTGTTTGTCATGCAGCCGATTGCTTGGACATATTGATTCACTTGATCAAGATTGATGCCTCGAACTTGTACCATTAATTCAAGTCCGTAAATGGCGAAGGAGACGGACATGGCAAACGGGCTCGATGATGTGGTGGCGGCGGAAACCGTGCTTTCCGATGTCGACGGCCTCGGCGGCCGGCTGACGATCCGTGGCCATTCGCTGCCGGAACTGGCCGGCCGTTGGCGCTATCCGCAGGTGGCGCGCCTGTTGCTCGACGGCTTCTTCGACGACCTTCCCGGCGATGCTGAACTGGCCGAGGCGATCGGCCGGGCGCGGGTCGAGGTGTTCCTGCGGCTCCAGCCGATTTTTCCGACGCTGGCCGCGCTCGATGTCTACAGCGGCATGCGGGCCGGCATCGCCCTTTTGCCGGACGGCGGGACGTTGACGGATGCGCTGCGGCTGATCGCGGCGCCGGCGGTGCTGACTCCGGCCTTGCTGCGGGCGGGACGCGGGGACCAGCCGGTCGCACCAAACAAGGATGCCGATCATGCCGCCGACATGCTGCGCATGCTTGGTGGCAGCGCGGCCTCGCCCGATCTGGCCAAAGCGCTCGACACCTATCTCGTCACTGTCTGCGACCATGGTCTCAACGCCTCGACCTTCGCCACCCGCGTCGTCGCCTCGACTCAAGCCGGGCTGACCTCGGCGATTCTGGCTGGCCTAGGCGCGCTCAAGGGGCCGCTGCATGGCGGCGCGCCCGGACCGGTCATCGAGATGCTGGACGCGATCGAGGCGTGCGGCGACGGCGCCGGCTGGCTGCGCGACGAGATCGCGCAAGGCGAGCGCATCATGGGTTTCGGCCACCGCATCTACCGGGTGCGCGATCCGCGCGCCGACGTGCTGAAAGCGGTGGTGCGGCAACTGGCCACCCGCAAGGGGCCAGGTAGCGGGAAGATGGGCAGCCGGCTGGCTTTTGCCGAGACGGTGGAGCAGGCGGCGCTCGACGTGCTTCGGGTCGCCAAGCCGCAGCGTTCGATCCAGACCAATGTCGAGTTCTACACTGCGCTCCTGCTGGAAGCGGCAGGCTTCCCAAAGGACGCATTCACCAACGTCTTCGCCGCCGGCCGCATCTCGGGCTGGATCGCCCATGCGCGCGAGCAGCAGACGACAGGACGGTTGATCCGGCCGCAGTCGCGCTATGTCGGGCCGGTGCCGGATCTCGTCGCCTAAGGCGGCCAGCCCATCTTGATGAATGTCGCCTCTCCGCCAAAAGGCGGTGAGGCTCTTCTTCATGACCGAAATTTCATGTGATCACGCGACCGTGTTCGTGTTCTTGCCTTGGTCAGGACTTATATGCTGCACTGCAACATAGGTCCGCTGCCGGCGCGTCGCCCGATTCCGGGCAGGACGAGGCCGGCCATTCAACGACAGGAACGCCATGACGACCAACGGCAAGGCGGAGGAAAAGAAGAAGATCAACATCGCGCTTCAGGGGGGCGGCTCGCACGGCGCCTTTTCCTGGGGCGTTCTCGACAGGCTGCTGGAGGATGGAAGGCTAGAGATTTCAGCCGTTTCCGGCACCAGCGCCGGCGCGATGAACGCGGTGGCGCTGGCCGACGGCTTTGTCCGTGGCGGCGTCGAGGGAGCACGCAAGAAGCTCGACGATTTCTGGCGCGCGGTGGCGCGGAAAGGCCGCTTCAGCCCGGTGCAGCGCATGCCGTGGGATGTCGCCTGGGGCAACTGGTCGATCGAGAACACGCCGGGCTATGTCTTCTTCGACACCATGTCGCGGGTGTTCTCGCCCTATGTCGCCAATCCGCTCGGCCTCAATCCGCTGCGCGACGTGGTCAAGCAGGAGATCAACTTCTCCAATGTGCGCGCCTGCAAGTCGGTGGAGCTGTTCATCTCGGCGACCAATGTCGAGACCGGACAGCTGCGCGTCTTCTCCGACGGCGAGATCGACCTCGACACGGTGATGGCCTCGGCCTGCCTGCCGCAACTGTTCCGCGCCGTCGAAATCAAGGGCGTGCCCTACTGGGATGGCGGCTATGGCGGCAATCCGGCGCTCTATCCGTTCTTCAAGACGACCGCCACCGAGGACGTGCTCCTAGTCCAGATCAATCCGGTGGTGCGCGATGGCACGCCAAAGAGCGCCAACGAGATCCAGAACCGCATCGACGAGATCACCTTCAATGCCGGACTCCTGCGCGAATTCCGCTCGATCGCCTTCGTCAAGGAACTGATCGCCGCCGGCCGGCTGCCGCATGGCGAGTACCGCGACATTCGCATGCACCGCATCGATGCCGACGAGGCTTTCAAGGACCTGTCGGCATCGTCCAAGGTCAACGCCGAATGGGCCTTCCTCGCCTATCTGCGCGATCTTGGCCGCAGCGCCGCCAGCGACTGGCTGGAGGAGAATTATGACGCCGTCGGCAAGCGGCCGACGCTCGATCTCTCCGGCGAACTCGACGACGGCTTCAAGCCGATGCGCGGCCCGGCGCCGGGCCGGCGGGTAAAGGAGTTCCTCGCGGCGCGCAGGAAGCCCGAGCAAGCGCGGCGCCAAGCCTAGCTCGACCGGGGGCGCCGACCGCCGACGTCATCCTTTCCGCAGCGCCAGGTCGATCAGCCTGATCAGCGCGGCGGCGGCCCGTCGCTGCTCGTCCGGATTGCTGATGCGCATCTTCATGCCTTCCAGCCCGTCGAGCAGCATGTCGGCCAGCAGCCGCGCCGAAAGCCCCTTGGCGGCGAGGTCGACGCCGTTCCGTTTCACTTCGCCCTCGACCGCGCTGGCGATGTGCTCGACAAGGCCGTCGCGCCAGCAGCCGACGAGGTCGGCGACGCTCGACTTCAAGTCGAGCAGTTCGGCGCCGTGCGGGGAAGCACGGACAGCGCCGATCATCGAGATCAGCGCTGCGTCGACGGCGCGCATCGTGCGTTCGGCGAAGGTGCCGCCGCCTTCGAGCTCGCTCTTCGCCTGCTCGATGGAGCGACCGAGCAGCATCAGGGCGATGGCGCGGAAAATGTCGGTCTTGTTCTTGAACAGCAGATAGAGCGCCGGCCGCGACATGTCGGCGGCGCGCGCGATGTCGTCCATGGTGGTGCGCGTAAAGCCATAGGCGAGGAACACCTTCATCGCGCCTTCCAAAATGCGGGCGCGCTTGGGGTCGGCGGCGATGTCCTCGGCTTCGATCATGGCGAACAGTCTACCCTGTGCAAACTCTATTGACAAAATGACGGATTTTGTCAAGGTGTATGAAGACGAAATGGCCGCCTTGCCATTTCGCTTCTGGTTATAGACGACAACGAAGGATATCCCCATGCGCCTCACCGTCGACGGGCAATCATTCGACATCGATGCCGATCCGGGAATGCCGCTGCTGTGGGCGCTGCGCGATCTGATCGGCAAGACGGGCCCGAAATTCGGCTGCGGCATCGCCGCCTGCGGTGCCTGCACGGTGCATGTCGACGGCCTGCCGGTTCGCTCCTGCTCGCTGCCGGTCGGGGAAGTCAGCGGCGCAGTCACCACCATCGAGGGCATCGGCACCGGCGGCAAGCTGCATCCGGTGCAGCAGGCCTGGCTGGAAGAGCAGGTGGCGCAATGCGGCTACTGCCAGGCCGGCCAGATCATGAGCGCGGTGGCATTGCTCGAGGAGGTGGCGGACCCGAGCGACGACGACATCGACAACGCCATGGGCGGCAACCTCTGCCGCTGCGGCACCTATCCGAAGATCCGCGCGGCGATCAAGAAAGCCGCGGCGCTGAAGACGGCGGGGCTCTGATCATGGCCAGCATCGGAAAGATCGCCCGCCGCACCTTCCTCATCGGCGCCGCCGCTGTCGCCGGCGGTGTCGCCGTTGGCTACTATTACTACCGCAAGCCCTTCGCCAACCCGCTCGAGGCCGATCTCGGCAAGGGCGAGGCAACCTTCAATCCCTATGTGAAGATCGGCGCCGACAACACCATCACCATCGTCGCGCCGCGCGCCGAGATGGGGCAAGGCGTGTCGACGACGCTTGCCGCCATGGTCGCCGAGGAACTCGACGTCGGCCTCGATCAGGTCAAGGTCGAGCACGGCCCGGCTTCCTATGCCTATTACAACGCGGCGATACTCCAGGAGGGCGGTCCGTTCCCCTTCTTCGACGAGAGCATGACGGCGGAAGCGGTGCGATCCGGACTCGGCGTCGTCGGAAAGCTGCTCGCCCTGCAGGGCACCGGCGGCTCGTCCTCGATGCGCGACGGGTTCGACAAGATGCGGCAGGCGGGCGCGGCCGCCAGGCAGATGCTGATCTCGGCGGCGGCGCAGAAGCTCGGCGTTTCCGCCGGCGAACTGGAAACCGCCAACGGCGCGGTCCTGCATAAGGCGTCGGGCAAATCGGTCACCTATGGTGAAGTCGCCGCCTCAGCCAGCGCCATGCCGCCGCCGGCCGAGGTCAGGCTCAAGGACAAGGCCGACTGGAAGCTGCTCGGCAAGCCGCAAAAGCGCGTCGACATGCTGGCCAAGGTCACCGGCGCGCCGATCTTCGGCATCGATGTCAGGCTGCCGGAGATGCTCTACGGCACGGTGAAGATGAGCCCGCGCTTCTGGTCGAAGCCGGTGAGCGCCGACCTCTCCAAGGCCGCGAAGATGCCCGGCGTGGTCAAGATCGTGCCGATCGAGACCAGCTACGGTCACGGTTTCGGGGTCATCGCTGAAAACACCTGGGCGGCGTTCAGAGCCGCCGAGGCGATCGAGGCCAAATGGGCCGACCCCGAATATCCGCTGGAC
>NZ_RZSG01000423.1:0-5243 GCF_003997725.1 Mesorhizobium sp. M4A.F.Ca.ET.050.02.1.1 | reverse complement strand
ATCACGGCCCGACGGGTGTGCTGAAGAACGCCATCGACTACGCCGCCAACGAGTGGAACAAGAAGCCGGCCGGTTTCGTCGGCTATGGCAGCGTCGGCGGCTCGCGCGCCGTCGAACAGCTCCGCCTCTACGCCGTCGAGCTGCAGATGGCGCCGGTCAAGTCGGCGGTCCATATCGCCTGGGGCGATTTCCTGGCGGTTCGCCAGGGCGAGAAGAAGCTCGAGGATCTCGAGCATCTGAACCAGGCCGCCGCGGCGCTCGTCAACGACGTCGCCTGGTGGGCCAAGGTGCTCAAGGCGGCCCGCGCGGCCGACGCGATCGCCGAGGAAGCCAAGGCGGCCTGAGCCGTCAATCCGAGACAATCCTCCCAAGGGATATGGGGCGGCGCTTGCGCCGCCCTTTTCAATTTGCCGCCTGCGCGGACTGCCTCGGCCTCATGACGCAGTCCGCCACCCGGTCGTGCTCGTCGAGCTCGTCGGCATGGTGCTGCCCCCATTCGCACAGCGCCAGAAGGATGGGCTCGGGGCTGAGCCCAAGGGGCGTCGCGAAGTATTCGACGCGCGACGGGATCTAGGCGAAGACCCTCGCGGCGAACAAGGCCGTGCTCCTCCATTTCGCGCAACTGCTGGATCAGCACCTTCTGGGTGATCGAAGGCACCAGTGCCTTCAGCGACGAGAGTCTCCGGGGACCATCGAACAGGTGGTAGAGGATGACCGTCTTCCAGCGGCTCGAGATTACTTTCAAGGCACGCTCCGCCGGCAGCATCGGCAGTTCTCTTGATCGGGCCGGCCATGGTCACTTCCTGGTGAGCAGCGGACAAATGAGTGTGTAGTCGAGACAGCGCAGATAGTGGCAATGCACGGCCGATGCCATAGCGATCGGAGTTTGCCGTGGCTTGCGCCAGCTTTTCGATTTGGCTGCCGGCGGCCTGTTGGGTGTCACGTCCGGTGGCCGCTTCCCACTCGACCAGGCCGGTGCGGCTCACCGCCTTATCAAGGAGCGCCGCTCGACAGGTAAGATCGTGCTGGTGGCGTGATTGTCGTGGTCGATTCTGGAACCCGCCTGGTCATCGCTGCTGGTCACAGCCAGCCACCCGAAAATCCGGCTCGTCGCAGGCCCGTGGCGATGGCCGGTACGCGGCGCATGAGCCGCCACAGGAAGTCCGACCGGTAGTTCTCGATCATCAGCGCGATCGGCCCCTGGTTGATGCCGACATGGTCCGGCGATACCCAGCCGCAGGCGCGGCCGTCGGCAGCGGCGATTGTCGGATTGAAGCTGGCGGTGAAGCCGTAAGGGTTGCCCTCGTGCAGGTCGATCTCGCGGAAATGGCGGAGCACCGGCAGCACGATCTCGGGCGCAAACGGCAATGAGGTAATCGCCGCCCAGGGCGACAAGGTGCCGTCATCCGGACCGAAAGGCGCGCCGCGCGCCAGATAGCCGAAGAAGCGTCGGCCGCCGATCGTCAGAGGGAGCTTTTTCAGGCCCGGGCCATCACTGGCGGTGACGCCCCAGCAATTCTCGTCATAGCCGACGAAGCCCTTCGGATTGCGGATGGCGTAGTCGCGCTGCAGGTAGGTCGCCTGGCGGCTGTTCTCGAAATAGTCGGTGCCGTGCCTGTGCATGAAGGCATCGCGGATGCCGCGGAAATCGATCCAGACATGTGAGAACTGGTGGACGAAGAGCGGCCCGGCATAGACCAGTTCCCGGCCATAGATCTTCTTCCACTTGTAAGTGGAAAGCCAGGCCGCATAGGACTCGGGCGGCAGCGGATGGGTCGGCGAGGCGAGGCCCAGCACATAGAGGATCACCGCCTCGTCATAGCCTTGCCAGCGGTAGCGCAGGAAGCCCTTCTCGGGCCGCCAGCCATGGCTGACGGTAGCGCCGCCATCCTGCGCCCAGCGCCAGTCGGCGCGGCGATAGAGCGCATCGGCAAGCCGGCGGATTTCCAGTTCGGATTCGTCGTCGGCGTCAAAATAGGCGCCGGCTGCCAGCACGCCGGCAAGCAGAAGTGCCGTGTCGACCGTGGACAGCTCGCACTTCCAGACGCGGCGGCCTGTCTTCATGTCAAGGAAATGATAGTAGAAGCCCTTGTAGCCGGTGGCGTCGGGTTCTGGCCCGTGCGGCGCGTTCCAGAAGAAGCGAAGCGTGGCGATCGTCCGTTCAACGGCAGCGTCGCGGGTCATGAACCCACGCTCGACGCCGACGGGATAGGCCGACAAGGCGAGCCCGACGGCGGCGATGCTGGCGGGCGACGCCGGCGTGTTGCGGTCGGCGATCAGGCCATTTGCCGGGTTGGCCTCCTTGAGAAAGTAATCGAAGGACAGGCGCTGGATGCTGGAGAGAAGTTCCTCGTTCAGCTTGTGGTCGCTCGATGCATCCATGGCTACCGATATAGAGGCCTTCGCGGCGCTTCCCAACTTTTTGGCCGATCAATCATAGTGAGGCAGGCGAGGGCCGATAGCGAGAGGCGCATCAACCGCGCCGATTGGACCGCCATATCGACGGCGCTGCCATCTGGTCCCGCCGATTGCCCTGAGATATCCGCAGCCAGATGAGTGAAGCCGTGAAGACATCCAGCCTGACAGGCGTCGTTTCCCCGATGATTCCGGTGCTCGTATGCGCGCTCGCCATCTTCCTGCTTTCCGGGATGGATGCGGCGATGAAGACGCTGGTTATCGCCGTGGGCGTCTACAATACGGTGCTGTGGCGCGGCTTGCTCGCGACTGCAGTCGCGGGCGCAGCTTGGTCAGCGGGATCGTGCTCGCTGCCAACCATTGCGGTGCTGAGGCTACATGCCCTGCGGGCCATGGTTGTCGGCATCGTCCTGATATCATTCTTCTGGGGGCTTGGCAGGCTGCCACTCGCGGAGGCCGTCGGGCTCAGCTTCGTTGCGCCGTTGATCGCTCTCTTCCTCGCCGCGTTGTTGCTGGGCGAGCGAGTCCGGCGGGAGGCAATCTGGGCATCGATCGCCGGCATCGTTGGCGTGGCGATCATCGTGTCGCGCCAGTTCGGGCAGGCAAGCTATTCGCAAGACGCCCTGCTGGGCACGGCGGCGGTGCTCGTATCGACGGTGTTCTACGGCTACAACCTGATCCTCGCCCGGCAACAGGCGCTGGTGGCCAAACCAGTCGAGATCATGTTCTTCCAGAGCTTGGCCGTTGCAATCATCCTCGGCCTCGCCGCGCCGTGGCTCGCCGTCGCCCTGCCAGCCAATCTTTGGCTTCCCTTGGCCGGAGTGACAGCGCTGTCGCTTGCCGGCCAATTCCTGATGAGCTGGTCCTACGCCCGCGCCGAAGCGCAATATCTCATTCCAACGGAATATTCGGCCTTCATCTGGGCGATCGCGTTTGGCTGGTTCTTCTTCGACGAGGCGGTCACCTGGACGACGCTCGCGGGAGCATGCCTGATCGTCGCCGGCTGCCTGATCGCCGCGCGGGCAAACCCGAAACTTGCCGAGCCGATCGAGGCAGCCGTTTGACCGTCGCGGTCAGCGCTTTTCGGAATCGCGAAAGACCCCGGTCTCCACCTCGTGCATGAAGTGAGCGATGTGCGCCGCGCATTGGCGATGGTGCGTCTCAAGCAGCATGTGGCCGCTTTCAAAGACATGGATTTCGATGGCGTGGAGGTCGCGATTGTAGGCCATGACCTCATCCACCGCGAAGAAGGCATCATGGCGGCCCCACAGCACAAGGCAAGCTGGCCGGTGGTTGCGCAAGTAGGCCTGGATGGCGGGGAAGCGCGCGATGTGTGAGCCATAATCTGTGAAGAGTTCGAACTGAATGTCAGTGTTTCCGGGCCTCTCCAGGCGCTCGGTGTCGAGATGCCAACTCTCGGGCGGAAACAAGACCTTCAGACGTTCTGGAAGACCGCCGATATACTGGTTGCGGGTGCCCTCGAAATTCATCCAGTCCGGCAGCTTGGCGCGGTTGTCGTCCGTCGGTTCGGCGAAGAACACCTTGGGTGCGTCCCAAGCCGGTCCCAGCCCCTCCTCATGGGCATTGCCGTCCTGGACGATCAGGCCGAGGATACGATCCGGCCGTCGTGTCGCGAGATGGTAACCGACGGGCGCGCCGAAGTCGGTGATATAGAGAAAGAACCGCTCGAGACCAAGGGCCTCAATGAATGCCTCGATCGTGTTGGCGAGGTTCTCGAACGTGTAGTCATAGGCGTCGGTGGAAGGGGCGGACGAGAAGCCGAAACCGGGCATATCCGGTGCCACCACATAGGCTGTCTCGGCCAGTGGCTCGATGATGTTGCGATAGACATGTGAGGAAGTCGGATATCCGTGCAGCAGCAGGATTGCCGGACGGTCCGGGTCGCCGGCATGACGATAGAAAATGTCGAGGCCGTCGGCACGGATGGTTTCGTGCCGTGTCTTGTAAGGATCGGTTCGCATCGTCTGTCTCCCATGGCCCCGTGCTGCTGGCGACGCTCTGGCTTTGAAACCACATATCTGTATGATTACGGTTACATCGTAACTGCATAATGCGGTTAATAGGGTTATGTTCCATGGCGCAGACACACACCGAATGGGTGCCGGAGCACTTCATAGGCGGGCATTCCGCCCTGGACCTGTCGAACGCCGTGTTCGACCGGCGCGTGCCGGCGCCCGACAATGAACTGTTCAAGTCGACCCAGGATGTTGCCAACTGGTTCATGGCTTCAGGGCTTGCCGACCATCACCAGGCGCAGGCCGTTTCCGAGATCGAAGATGGGCGCTTCGTGGAACGGGTTCGCGAAGTCCGTGAAGCGTCTTTTCAGATTTTTGAGCCGATCGCCGCGGGCAAACCGTCCGCGACCGAGGCGCTCAGCGTCCTGTTCTCATGCGCGGCGAGCCCGCTAGCCACCGGGTCGGTCGACTTGCACGACACCAGACCGCAGCCAAGCCAGTGGCGGGACCCGGATGCCGTCACCGCGTTCCTTGCTTTGCTGTCGGTCGAAGCCTTCTTCAGCTTGCCGCGGGACAGGCTGCATTCCTGTCCTCGCTGCGGCTGGCTTTTCCTCGATACGTCGCGCGGCGGCAAACGCCGCTGGTGCAGCATGCGCACCTGCGGCAACCGCGAGAAGGTCTCGCGCCATAGGGGGCTTAGCGCCGCCTAATGTCAGCGCGCGATCTGCCGGTGACTGTCCGGCAGGCGCGTTGCGATCAGCTTGTCGATGCGGCGGCCGTCGAGGTCTACGACCTCGAAGCGCCCGCCCTGCGCATCGACGCATTCGCCCGTCGCCGGCAGGGGGTGCAGGT
>NZ_RZSG01000422.1:0-5253 GCF_003997725.1 Mesorhizobium sp. M4A.F.Ca.ET.050.02.1.1 | reverse complement strand
GTGCCGGACAATGTCTATCTCGGCGCCTGGTTCCCGCAGCCCTCGGTGGTGGCGAAATCGGATCTCTTCATCCATCACGGCGGCAACAATAGTTTTTGCGAGGCGCTGCGCTTCGGCGTGCCGTCGCTGATCATGCCCTATTGCTGGGACGGACACGACAATGCGCGGCGCGCCGAGGAGACCGGCGTCGGCAACCATATCGGCCGTGATGGCTGGACCGAAGGAGTACTGGAGCGAGCGATCCTCGGCCTGTTGGCCGACGATGCGATGCGCGCCCGCCTGAAGGACAATGCAGCGCAGATGGCGCTGAAGCCCGGAACGGATGTGGCCGCCGAAGCGATCCTCTCTTTGATACGGATGTGACCAAATGCCTGAAAACCACCTGACGACCCTGCCGCCGACGAGCGGCGCCAACGACCCGAAAAGCTGGCTGGCCGCGCACGCGATCAGCGAAGTCGAATGCCTGGTGCCCGACATGAACGGCGTGCTGCGCGGCAAGGCGCTGCCGGCGGCGAAGTTCCTGAAGGCGCTGGAAGACCGCGCGCTCTATCTGCCGAGCAGCGCCTTCCTGGTCAGCATTGACGGCCGCTATTCCGGCTCGATCGACGAAGGCTTCGCCTATTCGGACCCGGACATGCGCATGGTGCCGGATGTCTCGACACTTTGCCTGGCGCCCGGCGGCGGGCCCGGCAAGGCCTATGTCTTTGCCGATGCCTTCCACATGGACGACCGTCCATGGATGGCCTCGCCGCGTCACGTCTTGCGGGCGGTGCTCGATCTCTATCGCCAGCGCGGCTGGCGGGCGGTGGTGGCGCCGGAGCTCGAATTCTATCTCACCGCGCCAAATCCCGATCCGGACCAGCCGCTGACCGCCCCGGCCGGGCGCAACGGCCGCGCCGAAAGCGTGCAGCATCCTTATGACATGGCGGCGCTGGAGGAGTTCGAGCCGGTGATCCAGCGCATCTACGCGCATGCGGCGGCCGCGGGGTTGCCGCTCGATACGCTGATCCATGAGTCGGGCACGGCGCAATTGGAGATCAACTTCCTGCACGGCGATGCGCTGGCGCTGGCCGACAAGGTGCTGTTGTTCAAGCGCCTGACCAGGCAGGCGGCTCAGGCGAGCGGCATGCACGCCACCTTCATGGCCAAGCCGATCGCGGCGCAGGCCGGCTCCTCGATGCATCTGCACATGTCCATTGTCGACGAGGCTGGCAACACGCTGTTTGCCGGCGGCGACGATGCCGACACCGCGATGTTCGGCCACTTCATCGGCGGCTTGCAGAGATATGTTCCGGAAATCATGCCGCTGTTTGCGCCGAACGTGAATTCGTACCGGCGCATTCGTCCTAACCACAGCGCGCCGGCCAATATCGAATGGTCGCACGACAACCGCTCCTGCGGCCTGCGCGTGCCGGCCGGCGGCCGCGCCGCGCGGCGGGTGGAGAACCGGCTGCCGGGAGCCGACGCCAATCCCTATCTGGCGATCGCCGGCTCGCTGCTCGCGGGCTATCTCGGCGTGGAGGAGAAGATCGCGCGCTCGGCGGAAGCGTCTGGCAATGCCTACAAGATCAAGAGCACGCTGCCGAAGACCATGGAGGAGGCGCTCGACCGCTTCACCGCCTGCGCTCCCGTGCGGGCGCTGCTCGGCGAGGATTTCTTCCAGACCTATCTGCGCGTCAAGAGCGTCGAGCTCGACCTGTTCCAGAGTGTGGTGACGTCCTGGGAACGCGACCACCTTTTGCTCAAGGTGTGACCATGGTTTCCAGTTCGACGGGTTTCAATTCCGGTCTCGGTATCGGCAAATCCTACTATGTCGCCACCGCCCATCCGGCGCCGGATCATCCGGCGCTCATCGACGATGCCGAAGCCGACCTTGTGGTCGTCGGCGGCGGCTGCACCGGACTGTCGGCGGCGCTCCACGCCGCCCAACGCGGGCTGAAGGTTGTGCTGCTCGAAGGCGGCAGGATCGGCTGGGGCGCATCGGGCCGCAATGGCGGCCAGATGATCCCAGGCCTGCGCAAGGGCGCCAAGGGCCTGGTCAAGGCCTTCGGGCCGGAACGGGCGAAGGCGCTGTTCGACCTCGCTTTCGAGGCGCGCGGGCTGGTGCTCGACATCATCGAGCGCAATGGCATCGACTGCGACCTCAGGCTCGGCGGCCATCTGGTCGGCGCGGTGAACAGCTCCGACCTCAAGGATCTTGAAGATGAGGCCGAGTGCCTGGCCAGCGTGATGAATTTCCGCGACGTCGAGATCCTGTCGGCGGCGGAAGCGCGCGGCAAGGTCGACACGCCCTATCACGGCGCCATGTACGAGCCGCTCGGCGGCCATATGCATCCGCTGAACTACACGCTGGGGCTTGCCCGCGCGGCGGTCGCGGCCGGCGTCACCATCCACGAGAATTCGGTCGCCGTGCGGCTGGAGCGGGAGCCTTCGATCAAGGTCTCGACGGCAAAGGGATCTGTGCGGGCGAAACATGTCGTGCTGGCCGGCGACGCGTTGCTGCAAGGACTGGAGCCGCGCGTCAACAGTCGCATCATGCCGGTCGGCAACTACATCGTCGCCACCGAGCCGCTGGAGGGCAAGCGCAATGTCATCCCGGCCAATGTCGCGGTGTCGGACACGCGCTTCGTGGTTAACTACTACCGGATGTCGGCGGATGGGCGCCTGTTGTTCGGCGGCGGCGAACGCTACACGCCGTCGCCGCCGGCCGACATCGCCGGCTTCGTGCGGCCGCACATGGAACAGACCTTCCCGCAACTGAAGGGCTGCCGCATCGACCATGCCTGGGGCGGGCTGGTGTCGGTGACGACGTCACGCCTGCCGCATGTCGGGCACTATGGCGAGGTCTATTTCGCGCATGGCTATTCCGGCAAGGGCGTCATCCTGTCGACACTGTCCGGCAAACTGCTGGCCGAGGCGATCACCGGCGATTCCGCGCGGCTCGACCTGTTCTCGACGCTTAGCCCGCTGCCGTTCCCGGGCGGCACGGCGCTGCGCGGTCCGCTCTATGTGCTCGGCATGCTGTGGTATGCGATGCGCGACCGCATCAAGCACTGAGCGCGCGGGAGGACGGTAAGCTGGCTAACCGGCATCCCTGTTGGTAAGCGCGATGTGGCAGCAGCCGGAACCGTGGCCCGGCGTCCAGGTGACGTTTTCGAAGCGCACGCCGGTCGCCTCGAACAGGCCGCGGTCGAAGGCGCCGGCGATGCGGCAGAGCGTGGCGAGCTTCTCCTCGCCGACGCCGGCCTCGACCCAGGCGTCCTTCAGCGGGCAGCGCCTTACCTTGAAGGCGATGTGGGTCGCGTCGCGCTCGACATCGGTCGGGTACATGCGGCCGCCATCGGGGCTGACGGCCAGAAACGCCTCGCCGATCGCCGGCGCGTCGTTGGGTCCGAAATCAGCGAAAGCCGCGGCCGCGACTTCCCTGCCGCGCTGCTCGATGGTGCGGATCATGACCGCCTCGGCCCTTTCGGCGCCGAGTTCCGCGGTCAGTTCATCGAGGAAGAGGCGGTAGAGATCGGCCCGGTTGCGGAAAGCGGAATCGAGCTCGCGCGACAGTTTTTCGGCTCTGGTTTCTGGGTCGGTCATGGTGTTGCGGTCCTGTTCAGTTTCGGCGTTGCCGCCACAAGCGCCTTGCCGATCGCCGATTGCGGGTTGCCGATGACGGCCCGCGCCTCGCCGCTCTCGGCGACCCGTCCGGCATCGAGGATGACGAGGCGGTGGGCGACGGCGCGGACGACGCCGAGATCGTGCGAAATGAAAAGGTAGGCGATCCGTTCCTCGCGCTGCAGGTCAAGCAGCAGGTCCAGGATCTGACCGCGCACCGATACGTCGAGCGCCGACACGGCCTCATCGAGCACGATCAGCGACGGTCTGGTGGCGATGGCGCGGGCAATGGCGACGCGCTGGCGCTGGCCGCCGGAGATCTCGTGGATGGCGCGCGGCGCGAGATCGGCGCCAAGGCCAACCCGTTCCAGCAGGGCGGCGATGCGGCGCGGGCGTTCGGTGCGCGAGGCGATGCCGTGGATACGCAAGGGGTCGTCCAGCACGCGCGCCACCGTGGCGCGCGGATTGAAGGCGGCGAGCGGATCCTGGAACACCATCTGCAGCCGCGCTCGCCTGGCGCGCAGGGCCGCTCCGCCCAGCGAGAGGAAGTCTGCGCCCTCGAACCGGATGGTGCCGGCGTCCGGCTCGATCAGCCTGAGCACCAGCCGGGCGATGGTCGACTTGCCGCTGCCGGACGGGCCGGCAAGCGCCAGCGTCTCGCCGGGCCCGATCGCCAAGGAGACGCCATCGACGGCGGAGACGGTTCTGCCGCCGCGGCGATAGTGCTTGGTGAGACCGGAGACGGTGAGCAGGCTCATGCCGGCGCTCCGGTCTGCCGCAACTGTCCGGCATCGAGGCCGAGATGAGCGTCGAGCAGCGCGCGCGTATAGGCGTGGCGCGGGGCGTTGACGATCTCCGCCGTCGTGCCGAGCTCGAGCAGTTCGCCATGGCGGAACACAGCGATGCGCTCGGCAAGCTCGGCGGCGAGCGCGATGTCGTGGTTGATGAACAGCAGCGTCATGCCGTCCTCGGCCACCAGCCGCCGGATGAGCGACACGATCTCGGCCTGCACGATGGTGTCGAGCGCGCTGGTCGCCTCGTCGGCGATCAGCAGTTTCGGACCGGCGGCTATTGCCGCGGCGATCGCGACGCGCTGCTTCTGGCCGCCGGATAGCTGGTGCGGGTAAGCGCGCATGGACGTGTCCGGATCGGGTAAGCGGACGCGTTCGAGCAGGGTCTTGGCTTTGGCGAAAGCCTGCGCCCAGGTGAGTTTGAGATGGGTGCGTGCGACCTCGGCGATCTGGTTGCCGACCGGCATGACCGGGTCGAGGCTCGAGGAGGGGTCCTGGAAGACGAAGCCGATGTCACGGCCGAGGAGGACAGTTTTCTCACGAACGGGGAGAGGTTGGCGTTCTGTCGCGCCCCCCTCTGTCCTGCCGGACATCTCCCCCACTTGGGGGGAGATTGGCAGCGTCGCCGGCGACTCTCCTTCTCCAGCCTCGGAGATTGGCGAAAGCGGATATGAGGGTCTGATCTCCCCCCTTGTGGGGGAGATGTCCGGCAGGACAGAGGGGGGCGCGAAGGAATGAGACGATGGAGATTCCGGAATTTGCCACTCGATCTCACCGTCAATCCTGGCAGACCTTGGCAGCAACCCAGCGATCGCCAGCGCCAGCGTGCTCTTGCCCGAACCGCTTTCGCCCTGTC
>NZ_RZSG01000421.1:0-5258 GCF_003997725.1 Mesorhizobium sp. M4A.F.Ca.ET.050.02.1.1 | reverse complement strand
GATCTGGGCAAGCTGTTTCCGATGATGCTCATGGACGTCGCGAAGCTCTATGCCGATTTCCGCGGTCCGGTCATCCTGATCGGGCACGCTCCAAACACCAACCTGATCTGCGACGTGAGGCCTCACTATTTTTCGTTGCCATGCCCGGCGCCGTCGCTCTCGGAGCATGTCGCCTTCGAGGCTGCGTTTCGGGCGTTCGCGAGCCATTCCAGCTTTCAGCTGGTCGACCCTGTGCAGACCGTCTGCTCCACGACGGAGTGCCGCGCGACGGACGGCGCAGGACATAGCCTCTACGTCGACGACCACCACCTGTCGGTCTTCGGCGCAAGGCTGATCGTGCCGAAAATCATCGGAAAACTGCGGGACGACCTAGCCGTGGCGTCGCGGTGAGCAGCAGGGGGCGGTGAATCAATCTGCGCGAGGCAGACATCCTCGACACGCATCTGCCGTCGCGACCGACCAGGCCAGGATCGTCCCCAGAACGATGAAACAGAGCGCGCTGACCGCAAGCGGGACGGCGACCTCGTAGGTTCGCCCATTTTGGCGCGGATCGCTTATATCCGTGGCGGCGAACAGCACCGTATCCCGTTGGCGAAACGTGTACTCGCCCTGCCGGACGGCGGGCCACGAGTGCGCAGACCAGTTCACGCGTCGCAGCGGTGTCCCGTCCTCTCGCAGATAGGAGGCTTGCGAAGCAGGAAGGTCGTCAAAATGGAACAGGCCCGGAAAGCTAGGGGCCGGAAGGCGGGCTCCGTATCCTCCTCTGGAGGTGAACATTGCCTCGTTCTGCAACCGCCCCCCGGACAGCTGCGGCGTGAGGGCGAGTATGGCGACGCAGCCGGCGACGAAGAGAGCTGCGCCCCCGACGGTTCCCGCAGCAAAGCTCCAACCCGTTCTCTGGTTCTGAGCAGGCTCGACCTTCACGGCGAGCATGCCGCCGATCCCCAGCGCGACGGGCAGAAAGAGGCTCGGGGTCAGCAAGACGTCATGTGACGTGAGCATGACGCCCAGGACGGCAACACCAAGAGGAAGGTCTCTCGCATCGCGGACAAAGCAGAAAGCGAAGCCGACGAGACCGATCGGAACCAGCCATCCGAGGTGACCAAAGGCGATCGCGAACAGGACAAAACTGTTGTGGGGCGCGAGAGCCTGCGCCTCTTCGAGGCCTCGGCCGAAGAAGCCCCCTTCCCTGTAGGCGAGCAAGCCGCGTTCCAGAAAGAGAGCGCGTGCCGAGATTGAATTTCTTACACCTTCATCCGTGAGCCGCTCGCCGAGTGCCTGCATCTTGCTAGCGCTCGGAGATTGGCCCGAATTGGATGAGGATGCCGATGAGGGCATCGCGTTGGATGCCGGAACTGGCATCGCGCCAGTGTCCGACGGAGCTTTAGGAGAAGCTGGCCCCGCGCTTTCCAACGTCCTTGCTTCCGGCTGCCGTGAAGAAGGTCCGTTGACGCCGTTGCCAGGGAGGTCGGCGTGGAACGAAGCCGCTGGAGTCGTCGGCGGCAGAGTGCCGGGCCTGGGTGGGGATGCGGCTGTGAGCGGAGTGTCGACGGCCGCCGACGCTTCGTTGAGCGCCTCGTTCAGCGAGAGTACCCCTCCGAGGGACTCTCCCACGGCAACGCGGAAATAGTTATTGGTCAGCGAGGCAATGCCAATCGCTCCCAGGAGCGCAAATGCGACAGCGATCGCGCGTGCCCAATCACCAAGGTCGATCTGGAATTGCCGTCCATCGCGAAATCGTTGCCAGAGGCGAACGGCAATGGGCGCCGCGACGGCCGCAAAGGCGGCGAGAAGGGTCGAGCGGGAAAGAGTGGCCAGCAGTGCCGCCCCCACAAGAACAAGAAAGCTCGCACGCCATTTTTGCGTAACCGCGCCGTAGCTGGCTGCCGCGCCGAGCAGCAGGCCGGCCGCTGCGACGTTCGGGTTGATCGCCAACCCGGCAGCTCTGCCCGGAGTGTTGGTGAAGCCGTTGGCGAAGCACAGATCCAGAAAGCAGATGACAGCGCTGAGAGCAGTGGCCGACGCCGACAGCCGCAACACAGTTGCGGGGGAGGAGGCAAGCATCGTCACGATCGCCGCGCCACCGAGAAACAGGGTGATCAGATAGCATTTGGCGACGATCCCGACCGGATGCAGCGCAACCGGAGCGACTGCCATCGCTGCGGCGATCGCAAGCGGCACGATCGCCTTTCGCACGTCACGACGCACCACCAGGACAGCGAAAGAAACGATCAGGACGCTGCCATAGAGGGCGTGGAAAACCAGCCTCGCGAATTCATCCCTGCCCGTAAAGAACGGCAGAAAGAACGGCATAAACCACGACTGGTAGAGCGCCACGGCGAGCGCGCAGAGCCCGGCCGAAAGGTTCGCCAGGATCGGCCTCCACCGATGAGCCGCACTCGAGGAGCGATCCTGGGGGACATGACCGATCCCGCTCATTCATCTCCCCGCGAGATAGAGGCGTTCATAATCGTCGACCATGGCTGCGATCGAATAGCGCTGCCGCATCGTCTGTTGCCGAAACTTCCGGTCGGCCAGCGGCTCCGGCATTCGGTCGAGAACGGCAAGAAGCCCGCGAGCGAGATCAGCAGGGTCACGAGCCTCCACCAGGACACATCCTGGCATCCCGGAGACGGCCTCTGGATTCCCGCCGACGTTTGTGGCGACGACTGGAAGGCCGGCGGCGAGCTTTTCCATCAAGGCGTTGCAGAAACCCTCTTCGTGGGAAGCGATCACGCCGATGTCCATGCCCGCGAGCAGGGCCGGGACATCGGTCCGGCTCCCTAAAGCCTGCACTTTCGATCCGACGCCTAGCCGGGCGGCCTCGTCCAGCAGAGCCTCGCGGATGCCCCGATCCTGTCCGGCCATGAACAACCGCAGGCCCGAGTGCCTTGGGGAGGCGAGCGCGAACGCCTGGATCAGATCTCTATGTCCCTTGTAGGGTATGAGGTTGGCAACGATTACGATTCCGATTTCGTCCGGGCTGAGACCCAGTTTCAGCCGGGTCTCGGCCCGGCTATTTTCAATGTCATCGAAGCGGCTTAGATCGAGGCCGTTCGGTATCACCTTTACCGCGTGGACATCGTAGTCGTCCCGGGCTGCCATATCGGCCGCGACCGCATGAGAATTCGCGACCACCACGTGGGAAAGCCTGTTTGCGATCCGATCCATTCGTTTGAGCCGAGGCCATCGCTCCTGATGGTTGCCGAGACCGCGTCTTGAGGTGATCACGAGCCGTGCAAAAGCGATCCGACCTGCAACGGCGCCCAGGAAATTGGTCAGAGGCAGCAGCGCGTGAACGGCCGTTGGCCGCGACAAGGCGATGCGGGCAACAAGGGATGCGGCGGCAGCGGAAAGAACCAGCATTGCTTTCACGCTCGGTCGCGTCTTTGGTGCGACGCTTGGTTCAATGACTTTGGCAGATGCCGCCGCTGCGGGCGCGGGGTTCTGTCGGTGAAGTCCGTAAACGAGGTTTACGCCGGCACGGCTCAAAGGCTCGGCCAGGACGCCGCCTTTTGAAAGCGAAAACACTTCCACCCGCCAGCCTCGTCTTTTCAGATCCTTCGCGAGCATGACCAGTTGGCTTTCGGTGCCCCCAAGGTCGAGTTGCCCGATAATGAAGAGCACTCCCCGGCGACGCATTTTTGTCAGCGTCGCCGCGGGTACGGCGGCAAGGTCCCGTTGCTCAGTACCAGGCATCGGAATTTCTTTTCGAAGCCCCATCCTCTCGCAGCCCTCGCCGCTCGGGCCCGGCTTGCCATACGCGTGCACCGCCTGCAACCCAAAGGGTTCGTGAACCAGTCGGATCGAAGGCTCGCGAACAACTAATCCGGTCCGGCCTAAGCAATATTGCGACGCCTCAGAAGCGTGCCGAAAGCCGTGAGCAGGATACCCGCCGCCACAAGCATAAGCGGCGGCCACCATTTCAGGCGCTCAAACTTTGCCTCGTAGTTCCGGACGTCGTTGAAGCCTTGAGACGTCCCGAGGGGTTGCCACGATTGGCCATAGGCTTTGTGCAACAGGGGCAGCATCGATCCGAATTGCACATAATAGGGATCGATTATGGTGGGATCCTGCTGTACCTCGCTAAGCGAATGGGGGACGAAGACGCCGTAGTCAGAGTCCAGAATGCTGCCATTCGACTCAACGACCGTGTGCTCAGGCACCGTGTATATCGTGGCTTCGATCCCTTGATCTGCCAGGACGGAATACACAATCTTCGAAACCTGGGAGCAGAAGCCGTAGCCGCGGGCAAGCGCCTTGTGGGGAGTCACAAATTCATAATTCTGGAGGTTTTGCCGATACTGAGGAAGGAAGCTCTGCATCCAGAGCAGGTAATTGTCGAAAAGCCCTATCCTTGTGTAGCGGGTGTCTGCGAGGGTCCACTCGTCGCCTTGCGTCCAGTAGTGCACCATGCCGCCTGCCACCGCCTTTGTGAGGCGCTGGAGATAGGCCTGCACGGGCTCCTCCGGATCGCGGTAAAGGTCATCGACGTCTGCGACTTTCTCCTCGAATCCGAGGGGGCCTTCGGTTGCGGCCTGCGGTGGTGCCGGATAGGCGCTGATCAATCCAAGTGGGTAGGCCGAAACGAACAGCAAGAACGCCGTCCCGAGGCCAGCCGATAACAATCCCAGCGATCGCAACGGTCCCGCCGTTAGACGGATAGGTGACGTTCCTTGCCGCATTTTTAGGGCGCTATCCATGCTTATGGCCACCGCGCGGGCGCAGCCGCAGACTCATTTGCAGATCGAAGTTGTGGACGGCCGAGCTTCGACCGTCTGTGATTAAATTGTCAATCGGCACCGCATGCGGCTTGTCGCGGGCGGCTGAACGTGAGCATTGGGCATTCGTGAACGCGGACACGGCTTTGGCACCAAACGGAACACGCAACCCCGGCAGCACCACCGATACGCTTCGGCGCTTGTGGCAGCAGGTTTCGAAGCGCCGGAAACGACAGTTTTTCGGGCTTTTGGGCCTGATGACCTGCGGCGCTCTCGCGGAGGCGGCGACACTTGGAGCCTTGCTGCCGTTCCTCGCCCGCATCGCCAATCCCGAGGCAATCGGCGGCCAGTCCTTCCTCGCCCGTCAGCTGGCCGGCTTTCGACTGACCGATGCTTCGGACAGCCTTCTTGGCCTAACATTTTTGTTTTCGGTGGTCGCCCTCACGGCGGGCTCCGTCCGCATTTTCCTGACCTGGGCCACCAACTCCTATGTCTTCTCGCTCGGACACGAACTGGGGGTCCAAGTCTACAAGCGCG
>NZ_RZSG01000420.1:0-5273 GCF_003997725.1 Mesorhizobium sp. M4A.F.Ca.ET.050.02.1.1 | reverse complement strand
CGGTGGAGGAACGCAACAACGAGCAGAAGTCGGTCCTGTTCGACAAGGTGCACCGCTATTTCAAGGGCAACCTCAAGGGCAAGACCTTCGCGCTCTGGGGCCTGGCCTTCAAGCCCAACACCGACGATATGCGCGAGGCGCCGTCGCGCACGCTGATGGAGGCGCTGTGGCAGGCCGGCGCCAACGTGCAGGCCTTCGATCCCGAGGCGATGCAGGAGTGCCAGGCCATCTACGGTCTGCGCGACGATCTTTTGCTCTGCGGCACGAAGGAGGCCGCGTTGCGCGGCGCCGACGCGCTCCTGATCTGCACCGAATGGAAGAGCTTCCGCGCGCCCTCCTTCGACGCACTCAAGGATGCGCTGACCACGCCGGTGATCTTCGACGGCCGCAATCTCTACGACCCCAAGGTCATCGCCCGCTACGGCATCGAATATTTCAGCATCGGTAGGCTGGCGGCGTGAGGGCAGAGCGGCACAATAAGGAGCCAGGGTCCATGAAAGTTCTGTTTGCAGGGGGCAACGGCTACACGCCACAATTCAGCGGTGGTGTTCAGTCGAGCACGCACCATCTGGTCGAGCAGTTGCGCGAAAACGGTCATGAGGCCTCGGTCCTGGCGGCGCTGTTCGGTGACGGCATGTTCGGCTTCAAGGCTCGCGCCAAGATGAAACTGCTCCGCCAGCGCGCCGTCATCGACACGTTTCCCGGTTACCCGGTGGTGCGGGCGTGGTTCCCCTGGGAGGCGGCGGGCTTCGCGGTCGAAAGGCTGAAGCCCGATGTCGCGGTCGTGCAGTGCCACAAGTCGGTGCCGATCGGCAGGGAGCTGCAGGCGCTGGGCGTGCCGCTGGTCGTCTATCTGAGGAATGTCGAATTCCATGAACTGGCGGGCGACCTGCGCGAACTGCGCTCGGCGCTCTACATCGCCAATTCGGAGTTCACCGCCCGCACCTACAAGGAAAAATTCGGCATCGATTCGACGGTGATTCCGCCCACCATCAATCCCGGATCTTACAGCACGCCGACGACCCGCGAGTTCGTGACGATGATCAACCCTTACAACGAAAAGGGATTCGAATTGGCGGTCCGCATTGCCGGCGAATGCCCTGAAATTCCGTTCCTGTTCGTCGAGAGCTGGATGCTTGACGACAACCACCGGGCCGAGATCGAAAGGACCATCGCCCCGCTGGGCAACGCCACGTTGGAGAGCCGCACCAGCGATATGAAGACGGTCTACGGCCGGACGAGGATTCTGCTTGCGCCCAGCAAATGGGAAGAGGCGTGGGGCAGGGTAGCATCCGAGGCCCATTGCAGCGGCATTCCTGTCGTCGGGTCCCGGCGCGGCGGCCTGCCGGAAGCGATCGGCGCCGGCGGCGTGGTGCTTGACTACGACGCTCCGCTCGCCGACTGGGTCGCGACGGTCAGGCGATTGTGGAGCGACAAGGCCGAGTACGACAGGCTTTCGGCGGCGGCGCAGCTGTTTTCAGAGCGGCCGCAGATGAACCCCGATAAACAGTTCGCGACATTTCTGGATGTTCTCAACAACGCCAGGCGAAGCGGCCTGGAGCGTGCCGCCTAGTCGTTTTCCGCGCAAGCGAATCGCTGGCCGACCTCGAAAGATCATCTGATCGATGAAGATTTGCTTCGTAGTTGATAAGTTCCCCTCGTTATCCGAAACCTTTGTCCTCGACCAGATAGCCGGATGCCTTGAGCACGGCATGGAAGTCGGTGTCGTCTGCAACGAGACGACCTTCGGCAAGGATCGCAACATCGACGATCAGCGCTGGCAGGCGCTGCCCGGAAAGGTCGTGTGCTGGTGGGGTAGACTCGGCCGTTATCGACCGCTGCTCAGGAAATGGTCCGGGAGGCTGTGGGACAAACTCTCGACCGCAATCGATCTCTTTCACGCGCACAAGTTGCAGGAGGCCGACGTCATCGTTGCGCATTTCGGCACCAATGGCCTGCGGGTCGCCCGCGTCATCAAGCGTGGCAGGATTTCCGCACCCCTGGTGACGATATTCCATGGCAACGATGTCGGCGGGCCGATGCATGACAAGACGCTTGCGCGCTACAGGACGGTCTTCGAAAAAGGCGTTCTCCAACTGCCGGTGAATGCCTTTTTCCGCGACGCCCTGATCGATGTCGGCGCATCGCCAGCGAAGGTCGTGGTGCACCATATGGGCGTGCGGCCTGGTGAGATCGAGTATCGGTGGCGGTCCTGGGAGCAGGACGCACTGTCATTCATCTCTGTCTGCCGCCTGACCGAGAAGAAAGGCATCGAATACGCGCTTCGCGCACTTGCAGCCCTGCCGCGCCGTGACTGGACCTATTCGGTGATCGGCGGCGGCGAACTCCTGGAAGAGCTGAAGCGGCTTGCCGCCGATCTCGGCATTGCCGACAGGGTGACTTTTCTCGGCCCGCGCCCGCATGCTGAGGTCAAGCAGCGCCTGCGCGATGCCCATGTGTTCGTGCTGCCCAGCGTCGGAGCCCGCGATGGCGATGTCGAAGGCATTCCGGTTGCCTTGATGGAGGCCATGGCCGCTGGGCTGACCGTGGTCAGCACCTATCATTCGGGGATTCCTGAACTGATCGAGGACCAGAAGACAGGGTTCCTCGCGCCCGAGCGGGACGTCGCGGCGCTAGCCGGCAAACTCACCTGGATCGCCGAGAACGCGAAGCTGTGTGAGCCGATCGCGCTCGCAGCGCGAAAGAAGATCGAGGCAGATTTCAACGCGGAGGTGCTTAACGAGCGGTTCGCGCAGATTGCAACGCAGCTTGGTGAAATGAGATCGCCCATATGAATGCCCCCCCGCCTCCTCCTCAATTTGGTCGCGTCGCCCTGCGCGGCGGGCTGGTCACGGCCGGCGCGCAAGGCTTCAAGATGGCGATACAGTTCATTTCGGTCGTCATCCTCGCCCGCCTTCTTGTGCCCGAGGATTTCGGCCTGGTAGCGTCCGTCGGACCGATCGTTGCCTTTGTCGGATTGTTGCAAAACCTTGGCCTGCAGCAGGCGCTGGTGCAGCGCAGGGACATCAGTGACAGGCAGCTCAATCAGGTTTTCTGGGTCAGCGCCCTCGTCGGACTGGGCAGTTCCGTCGTCGTTGCGGCTCTCGCGCCGGCCATTGCCGCGTTCTACGGCGATCAGCGCATGTTCGGGATCACCATGGCCTCTGCTCTGCCGCTGCTGCTTGGCAGCATTGCCGCGGTGCCGCTGGCGCTGATGAACCGCCATCTGCAGTTCGGCCAGCTGGCGATCAACGATGTCGCAACCGCCGCTGCCGGACTTCTCGCCGCCGCGATCGCGGCCTGGGCGGGAATGGGCTACTGGTCGCTGGTGTTGGGGCCGGCAGTCGCGGCAGTCGTTGCGCTCGCGGCAGCATGGCTGGTGGTGCGTTGGACGCCGTCGCGGCCGGACCTGAAAGTCGACGGCGACATATTGTCGTTCGGCGCCAATCTGACCGGCTTCAACCTCGTCAACTTTTTCTCACGCAATCTCGACAACATCCTCATCGGAAAATACTCCGGTGCAATCGAGCTCGGCTATTACGACCGCGCTTACAAGCTGCTGCTGTTTCCATTGCAGAACATCACCCAGCCGCTGACGCGCGTGATGGTGCCTCTGCTCAGCCGAATTCACGAGGACAAGGCGCGGTTTCGCGACCTTTACGTGCGAACCAACTGGATGCTGGCGGCCGTAACCATGCCTGGTATCGCGGCGCTGACGCTGACCTCGGAACAGGTGGTTGCGCTCCTTTTCGGGCCGCGCTGGACCGCCGTGGCGCCTATTTTTGCTTGGCTCGGCATCGCCAGCCTGATGCAGTCCGTCTCAAGCACCACGGGGTGGATATTCATCTGCCAGGGCAAAACCAAGACCATGTTTCATTGGGGCATCTACTCGTCGCTGACGACGGTCGCCTCCTTCATCGTCGGCCTGCATTGGGGCGCTGTCGGCGTCGCGGCCGCCTACGCGATCAGCGGCTACGTGCTGCGCGTTCCGGTGCTTGCCGTGCTGGTCCACCGTGTCGGCCCGGTAACTGCCGGCGATTTCCTGATCATGCAGGGGCTCTTCATTGTCTCGTCCCTGCTTGCCTGGCTGGCCTATCTGGAGCTGCCGGCGTCGCTCACTGGTCAATCAGACCTTCTCGCCGTGGCCCTGGCGCTTTGCCTCAATTACGGGTTTGCCCTCATCCTGATGCTGATCTTTCCCCAATCGCGCGGCATGCTTTCCGCCACCCTTCCCAACATCGCGCGCAACATCCGCTGAAGCACCTGGAACAAGTGGCTTCAGCAAGTCTGTGGCCGACATTGCCGAAGCATGCTCTTCAAGCACGGCCTGCAGGCTGGTGCGGCGATACTGGTCGAGGTTGCCGGCAAACCTGCCGAGCTTTTCGGCTGCCTCCTGCGGCGTCACTGTGTCGATGTCGAGCAACAGATCGGCGACACCGACGCGCTTGGCGACTTCCTTGGTCTTGAATTCATAGGCGATCGGCAGCACCGGCGTGCCGACGCAAAGCGACATGATCATCATGTGCATGCGCGTCGCGACGACGAAGTCGAAGCCTTTCACCAGCGCCATCAACTGGTCCGGAGTGTGGAACGAAGCGTCCACGCTGACATGCTTGGCGATCTCCGGATCAAGCTCGGCTACGATTGCGCGCGCCGTCTTGGAATCGTCATGCGCGTATTCCGGCACGCCCTGGCAGGTGGAGACGAAGGTCACTTCCTTGGCGTGATCCCTGACGAGGATGGTTGCGATTTCGCGCACCGAATCGAGATAGCGGCGCATGCCGTCTTCACCGTCATTGACATAGTTCCAGTGGCGGACGGAGATGGCGACGCGGCCCGTTTCCACCGGCGGTTGGGCGGAAGCCAGCCGTTTCCCGATCCTGTCTGTATCGGCGAGCGCAAAGACGGCATCGGCCACGACGTGGCACTTGCCGGGCTCCTTCACCATATCCAGTATGTGGTTTCTGGAGCGCTCGTCGCGAAGCAGGATGAGCGGGCTCCGGTCGAGGATCGGGGTCAGTTCCTGCCGATTGTAACTTTTGTTGAACGGACCGAGGGATTGCGTGAAGAACACGGGATCCTTGCCGAGGATCGCATCGACGCGGAATTGGTTCAGGCGCCTTTCGAGATTGTAGTTCTCGACCAGATAGGTGCCGCCTGTCGTGACCACGAGATCGGCGCTCCGATAGATATCGAGGCTGCGGCGGGCGCTTTCGCCGAACAAGATGCGGCTAATGAAGCCTTCGGAGCCGAAACGCTGCAAAACCTGAAGG
>NZ_RZSG01000041.1:0-19569 GCF_003997725.1 Mesorhizobium sp. M4A.F.Ca.ET.050.02.1.1 | reverse complement strand
ACCCCGTTGAGCGTCAGCCACAGGTCGAGCACCTGCGGGTCCGGGATCTCGTCGGCCGTCACGATGCACGGCCCGAACGGCGCGTACGTGTCCTGACCCTTGGAGAAGATCCATTGACCGGCGCGCCGGTTGTCGCGCGCCGAAACGTCGATCATCACCGAATAGCCGAAGACGTGGCTTAGCGCGTCCTCCTTGCGCACGCGGCGGGCGGTGGTACCGATGATGACGGCGAGTTCCACCTCCCAATCGAGCTGCTGCGTCATCCTCTTGTTGTGCTCGATGCCGTCGCCAGGCCCTATCACCGTGGTCGGCGGCTTCGAGAAGACGACCGGCTGCTTCGGCAGGTCTTTTGACGTGTCGAGCGACTTCGCGCTCTCCGCGACATGCTCGATATAGTTCAGGCCGATGCCGAAGATGTTCTTGCGCGGTCGGGGAATGGGCGCCAGCAGCCTCACATTGTCCACCGCTGTGGCGGTTCCGGCCGGGAAGCGCCCCGCTGCCCTGCCGAGGCAGTCGCGAAGCATATCCAGACCGCTGCGCCCGGCATCGATCAGGCCGAGCATGGTGTCGGGCAGGATCGTGCCTTGCGCCGTGGCGAGCGCCCCCACATCCACCACCAAATTGTCGACGAGGACGCCGAGCCTTGCCGCGGCCTCGACCGAGGCGCGATAGGTCACAAGTTTCATGATCTTTCCTTCAGTGGAGCGGCTGCAGGCCGCCATTGTCGCCGAATGCCTGCTCGCGGTAGAGCCCGAGCGCCCGCATCACCGGCAGGTCGGACAGGCAGAACAGGCAGGCGTCTTCGCGATCCGAGCCGTTGGCATGCTCGTGCCAGGCCCAGGAAGGCACGCAGAAGATGTCGTGCTCCTGCCAATCGTAGCGGCGGCCGTTGATGATCGAATGACCGTTGCCCTTCGCCACATGGTAGAGGCCGCTGCCCGTGTGCCGGTGCGCCTTTGTGTGCTCGCCGGGACGCAGCATCTGCATCGATGCGCCGAGCGTCTGCATGACCGGGCCGTTCGTCACCGGGTTCACATACTCCATCAGCACGCCGTCGAAGGGCGAGCCATCGGTGCAACCCGCGTATCTCGTCAGCGCTTCGTAGGTCGGCGCCCATTCGTATTTGAACATCGGGCTGTAGCCCTTGGCCCAGTTCTCGCCCATCGGCCTGAGACCTGCATTTCCCCAGGTCTTGGTCATGTCGTCGACCGCGTAACCGACCGCCTGGCTGAGATCTGGATGGACCTCATAGAAATTGGCTTCCATGGCGTTGACGAAAGGGATGTCCAGGCCGTCCTGCCAGATGCAGGGTGAGCCGGTCGCCTCCACGCCGTGCTCGTGCCAAGTGCCGTTGGGCGTCAGCACGAAGTCGTTCGCGCCGAGCGTCATTTTGTGTCCGTCCACCACCGTATAGGCGCCCGAGCCCTCCATGATGAAGCGGATTGCCGAGGCCGAGTGGCGGTGGGCCGACGCGACCTCGCCAGGATTCATCACCTGCAGCCCACCATAGATCCAGCCGACCGCGGCGGCCACGTCGGTGCGCCCCGGATTGTTCAGATAGACCACCCGCCGTCCGGCCTTTTCCGGTGTGACAAGTTCGACCGAGCGAAGGACATGCGCGCGCAGGTCGCGATAGCGCCAGACCACCGGCACCGACTGCGACTTCGGCTCCCAGGGCTCGATCTTGTTGGCGACGGTCCACAGCGCGCCTGCCTTGTGGTGCGCCAGCTCGTCGTAATAGGCAAGCAATTCCGGCGTGTCCTCGACGTTCGCCCGGCCGACGACATCCTCGCGATGGTTTTCGCGCTCCTGTGCCATGGGATCCTCCTGCTTGTAGCCCGTTAGTCTAGCATGACGTCTAGGATTTTCGATTGCAATAGAAATTTTCGAAAATAAATGAAATTGCCGACGCGTTCCTCTATAAGGTAAGGCTGTACGGGCGAGGAAACCTGAATGACGCTTGCCGAAAAAGCCTACGATGCCCTGCGCCACGACATCATACGCGGCGAACTTCCGCCTGGCCGACCGTTGCGGCTTGCCGACCTGGGCGAGCGCTACGGCATGGGCTTCTCGCCTCTGCGCGAGGCACTGAACCGCCTCCAGGCCGAATGCCTGGTGACGGCCGAATCGCTGCGCGGCTTCCGTGTAGCGCCGTTGTCGCTCGACGAGCTGCACGACGCCACGTCACTGCGCATCGTCATCGAGACGGAAGCGCTCAAGGCATCAATCAAGAACGGCGACGACGCCTGGGCGTCGGGCATCGTGTCCTCGCTCTACGCCTTGAATGTGCAGGCGGCGCGAACGGGCCCCGAAGCCGATATCTGGACCCTCGAAAAGCGGCACCACGCGTTCCACCGCGCCTTGCTGGCCGGTTGCAATTCGCCCTGGACGCTGGAATTCTTCGAACGGCTCTATGCAGCGACCGAGCGCTATCGCATTCCGGTTCTGCTTGCGTCCGCGCTGCCGGTTGGCCGCGATGTCCAGGCCGAGCACAGCGCACTCGCGCAAGCGACGCTCGACAGGGACGCGGCGAAGGCCTCTGCTCTGCTGAGAGAGCACTACCTCAGAACGGTGGAGCATCTTGCGGCGGCTATTAACAGCTGAAACTGAGCTGGCCAGGAATCCATCGCGTCGGCTACTTCCATGCAGCGAAAGCCATGACCGCGATGGTCGTGCAACGAATTGGCGCGGCACTCCTCATCGCGTTGGGCGTGGGCCACCATCTTCCAAGCGTCTAGGATGCTTGACTGGATCACGCAGGCGCTTTGGGCCGCGGTGCCGCTCACGATGGGCGCGCAGGTTCGACGCTTGTCTGGTTTATTCGGCGAAAAATTGGCAGGGAGACGCCAGCACCATGATGCACTCGGACCAGGTCCATATCGATGCTGATATCGTTCGCGAGATGATCTTCGACGAGTTCCCAGAGTATCGCCACGAGCGGATCGTGCAGCTTGGCGCGATTGGTACGGTCAATGCAATCTTCAGGATTGGATCGAGAGTAGCGGCAAGATTCCCCCTGCGCGCAATGGAGCCAGTCGAGTGCGCCAATATGCTACGCAACGAAGCCGCGGCCATGACGGAGTTTGCTGCGCATTCCCCGTTTGCCTGTCCTCGACCGATCGGGATTGGTCAACCGGGTCCGCTTTATCCGTTGCCGTGGGCAATGCAGAGTTGGATAGAAGGTGACGTTGCCACGCACGATGGGCTTGCTGCCTCTACGACCTTCGCACTCGACATTGCCAAACTGATTGCGTCGCTACGAGCAGCGGACACGCATGGCCGTCGTTTTGATGGGCAGGGGAGGGGCGGCAGCCTTCCTGACCACGACGACTGGATGTCGATCTGTTTCAAGAACAGCGAGGGTCTCCTGGACGTGTCTCGGCTCCGTCGCATATGGGCTCGGCTGCGTGAACTGCCGCCGTCCGGTCTCGACGTTATGAGCCACCGCGATCTTATTCCGGCCAACCTCCTCGTGCGTGGTGACCGCCTTGTTGGTGTGCTCGACAGCGGCAGTTTCGGCCCGGCCGACCCGGCCTTGGATCTTGTTGCCGCATGGCATCTCTTCGATAGCAGTCGGCGCGAAGCCGTGCGTTCCCATCTTGGATCAAGCCAAGTCGAGTGGCAGCGCGGAGCGGCATGGGCCTTCCAGCAGGCAATGGGCTTGGTCTGGTACTACCGAGGCACCAACCCCGCCATGAGTGCCCTTGGCCGCTCGACGCTCTCCCGCATCATCGACGACCTGATCTGATCCGAACCTGGGCGTCGGTCGGTCGGAAATGCCTCGCGCGCATGAGCCCAAGTTCCTTCACAAGCGCAGGGAACCGGCGTAGCGGCAGATCATGACCGCTCGTGGATCAAAGCGGCGTGGCCGACCAACAAATGACGCGCGCCGGCAAGCTGACGCATCCTTCGACCGTGACCACGGCCATTGTCTCCACCAATTCCGGCTATGATTTTGAGGCGACCGCTATCGATCGTTCTCGCGACGCCTTTGGAGAGCTTCTCTTACCGCGCGCACGATGTCAGCGTTGTCGGGAAAGTATCCCTTGCGCCTCGATGTCACGACCTGACCGGCAACCGCGACTTGGAATACGCCCCCTTTGCCAGCGTTCAACTCCACGGGAAGACCGAGTTCATCAGTCAAGCTCCTGGCAGCCCGGGTGGCGCGGCTCTCATATCCGCACGGCCCGCAATATGTGATGGTGATCCCCTGACAGGGCTCGACTTCAGCCGTTACATGACCGGCAGAATGCTCGGCACCCACGATCAGATCTACGACGCCAGCAGCGATTGCGTCGGGTTCATCTTCCTGGAGGTAGTGCAGGCCCGAGTTCAGTTTGATCAAGCGGCAGTTCCTGAGCCCAGCGGCAAACGCCTCAGCATAAGTAGGCGAAACGAGAGCGCCCGGGTTGCCGGCAAACAGCACCTTCGGATAGTCCGATACCCGCAATGCGGCGTGTGCCTCGTCCAGCGTATGCCAGACGTCCGCCGGCTCGCCCGCAATCGGCAACTCGTTCGGAAGGCGCCAGGTCGGGGTGCGCGACTTGGGCGTCGCAAAGGGGGCGCGGTAGATTTCCATCTCCTGCGCATTAAGCCCCCGCTGGACGGACCCGGGAAGCACGCGCTCGACGAACGCGTTCTGTCCGAGGATCATGTCCTCGCCGATTCCCGGCGCGCGGAACTTTCTGAACGTCTCCCGCAAGACCTCGCTCCGATGGAAATCGTTCCATGTCGGGATTGGCCGGATAAACTCCATGAAAGCCAATCCCTTCACGATGTCGGGCCGCCGGGCCGCCAGTTCGAAGGCCAGGGCGGTGCCCCAATCCTGCGCGACGATGTAAGCGGCCTCGATCCCCATAACCTCGAGGAATGCATCGAGATAGGCCACGTGATCGAAGAACCGATAGCCGATTTCGGGCTTGCCGGATTGGCCGAACCCGATCAGGTCGGGCGCGATACAGCGTGCCGATCCCGCCACGATCGGAAGGATGTGACGCCAAATGAAGGAGGAGGTTGGGTTGCCGTGGAGAAACAGGGCCACCGGCAATCCGGGCTCACCAGCCTCCCGATAGGCCATGGTCGAATCTAGCACGCGAACTGCGGGTAGTGTCTGGTCGGATGACATTCATTCCCTCCTCTAAAGCCCATATCCGCAATAATACGTACGTACGTATTAAAGTCAATCGAGCTTGACAAAAATACGGTCGTACGTAGTTTGTAGGCATGCCCAAGCCGTCCGCTAGAAGCAAGATTCTCGAAGCTGGCCTGGCCGTGATGTTCCGCCAAGGCTATCACGGCGCCGGCGTCAGAGATGTCGTTGCGGAGGCCGGGGTCGCCCAGGGCTCATTTACGAACCACTTTCGATCGAAAGAGGATTTCGCCGCCGAGGTCTTGGACCTGTATTTTGCTTCGATCCAAAAGCGGATCTCCGAGTCGCTCCTTGACGCTGGTCTTGCGCCCCGGCAACGACTGCTGCGGTACCTGGACATCATCTCGGATCGGCTCGCTGCCGATGGCTATGTGCGGGGCTGTCTGATCGGCGACTTCAGCCTGGAGGTGGTCCAGGAGAGCGAGCCGTTGCGCCAACATCTCGTCGCGATGTACCGGGAGTGGCTTCAGCCCTTTAGCGAATGCATCGCGGAGGCCCAGGCTGCAGGGGAAATCGACAGCACGTTCACTCCACGGGATCTGGCGGAGTTTCTTCTTGCCTCCTGGGAAGGCGCGATCCTGCGCATGAAAGTGGAGCGTTCCGGCGAACCGCTCCGACGGTTCAAGGACATCGCCTTCGCTACCGTTTTTGGTCCGCCATAATTTTCCGATTTGACACTAAGGGGTGGCAAAAACGTCTATCAGGATCTGGTTTTTCGCCACTCCTCGTACTCTCCGCGAGCATCGTCATGCAGCGGATAATAGCGTTGCAACGACCCGCCCTGCATGAGCTTTTCGCGCGAGAATTCTTCCCAATCGTGATGCTTCTGCGCCTCTTCGATCACCTTCGCGGCCATTGGGACGGGAACCACCACCACCCCGTCATCGTCGGCAACGATGATGTCGCCGGGGATCACCGTGACATTGCCGCATGCGATCGGAACGTTGACGGCATTGGGATAGATGCTGGTCTGCACATGGTAATTGGGCGTCCAGCCGCGCAGCCATAGGGGCAGATCGAGCTTCTCGACATTGGGCCGATCGCGCATGCACCCGTCGATGACGATGCCAGCGCCGCCTCTGCCCTTGAAATAGGTCGACATCATATCGCCGAAGACACCCGAACTCATGTCACCGCGCGCGTCGACCACGACCACATCGCCCTCCTGAGCGTGGTAGAGCACGTGCCGGTGCAATTGCGTCTCCGGATCGGCATATTCTCCCTCGTTGAAGAGGTCGGGCCGCTGCGGCAGGAACTGCAGCGTCAGCGCCGGGCCGACGATCGACTTGCCGTGGTTCTGCGCCACCGGACCGACCATATGCGGATTGCGGAAGCCCATGTGACCAAGCGTGCCGGCAACGGTTGCGGCACCGATCTCCCTCAGCGCGTCGATCAGGTCCTTGGACGGCCGGGTGATGTCGGGGCTATGCGTCATGGTGGACTCCGGTTGACGTTGCGCTACCAGTTCGTGACAGAACCATCGCGGCGCTTGAGGTGGGGTGCTTCCCAGAAACGGAAACTCTGCGCCTGGATCGCCGCCTCGTTGATCTCGACGCCGAGCCCCGGCAGATCGCTGACCGGATAGTCGGGGCCGTCAAGCTGTGGTTGCACCGGGAAGAACTCGGAACTGTCGAAGCCCAGCTTTCTTTCCGGCGCCCTGGTCTCGAGCCAGGCGAAATTCGGCACTGCGGCGGCGAGATGTATGGTCGCGGCGGTGCACACCGGACCAAGGGGATTGTGCGGCATCAGGTCCACATAGTGCGCCTCGCTCCAGCCCGCGACCTTCATCGCTTCGGTGAGCCCGCCGACATTGCAGACATCGAGCCGATTGAACTGATGGATGCCGCGCTCGATGTAGGGCAGGAATTGCCACTTGCTGGCAAATTCCTCGCCGATGGCGAATGGGATGTCGGTCATCGTACGCAGGGATTCGTAGGCCTCCGGCGTCTCGTCCCGTATCGGCTCCTCGAGGAAATCAAGCACGCCGCGGCCGAGCTTGTTGCAGAAGCTTGCCGCCTCGGCCACCGATAGCCGATGATGGTAGTCGATGCCGAGCACGAGGTCGTTGCCCAACGCCTCGCGTGCCCTGTTCAGCATGCTCGCGGTGGCGCCGATCGATTCGCGCGGCTCGAAGATGTCCCTGCTGCTTTGCCCGACCGGGAAGAAGCGTATCGCCTGCCACCCCTGTGCGCGCAGTTCCCTGGCCCGTTCGATGGCAGCATCGCCCTCGGCCTCGTCTCCGGTCGAGGCGAAGGTCGGGATGCGGTCGCGCTGCTTGCCGCCGAGCAGCTCATAAACCGGCACCCCCAGCGCCTTGCCCTTGATGTCGTGAAGGGCGATGTCGATCGCCGAGATGGCCGCCTGCAGGACGCGCCCGCCTTCGAAGTACTGGCTGCGATAGATCTCTTGCCAGATCCGGCCGATCTGCATCGGGTCACGGCCGATCAGGAACTCGCGATAGTGCTCGATCGCGCCGGCCACGGCCTTCTCGCGACCGCTCAAGCCGCTCTCGCCCCAGCCGAAGATGCCCTGATCGGTCTCGATCTTGACCAGCATCTGGTTGCGGGTCCCCACCCACACCGGATAGGGCTTGATCGCCGTGATCTTGAGCTTCGTGGTCATTCACACTCGTTCCACACGCATCCGCCCTGTCTCAGTTGGCCTCGAGGGCCATCTCCGTTTCGCCGTCGAACAGGTGGATGCGCTCCTGGTCGAACTCGAGCCAGATCTGCTCGTCGGGTGCGACGGCGATTGTGGGGGACACGCTGATATTGACGATCGCGCCGGAGAGGAACGCTTGCACGAAGGTGATGTCTCCCGTCGGTTCCACCGTGTAGGCCTTGGCCGGAATGGCGCCGGGAACGGCGCTCTTGTGCAGCTTGATCGTCGAATGTCGCGCACCGAGCACGACCTTCCTGGTGGTCGCTCCCTGGACCTTGCGCGCGTTGAGTTGCGACAGTGCAAGGCTCCAGCCTTCAGCGCTCGTCAGAACGGTGGCGCCGTTGGCCGTCGATGCCTCCAGCGGAATAAGGCTCATGGCCGGGCTGCCCACGAAGCTGGCGACGAACATGTTGGCGGGATGGGCGAAAACTTGTGCCGGCGAATCGTATTGCTGCAGATAGCCGCCGTTCATCACGGCCATCCTGTCTGCCATGGTGACGGCCTCCAGCTGGTCGTGCGTCACGTAGACGATCGTCGCCTCGAGGTCCTGATGGAAGCGCTTGATTTCGGACCGCATCTGCACGCGCAGCTTTGCGTCGAGATTGGAGAGCGGTTCGTCCATCAGGAATACCGCCGGATCTCGAACCAGCGCGCGGCCGAGCGCCACGCGCTGCTGTTGCCCGCCCGAAAGTTCGCGCGGCTTGCGCTCAAGCAGTTGCGTCATGTCGAGCACCCGCGCCGCTTCCCTGACCTTCCTGTCGATCTCGTCCTTGGGCAGCTTGCGCATCTGCAGCGGGAAGGCGAGGTTCATATAGACCGACTTTTGCGGATAGAGCGCGTAGTTCTGGAACACCATAGCGATGTCCCGGTCCTTGGGGTCGAGGTCGTTGACCACCCGGTCGCCGATGAGGATGTCGCCCGATGTGATCGGGATCAGCCCCGCGATGAGGTTGAGTGTTGTTGTCTTGCCGCAGCCTGAAGGGCCGACGAGCGCAACGAACTCGCCGTCATCGACCGTCAGCGAAACCTCGTTGACGGCTTTGAAGCCGCCATAGGTCTTGACGAGATCTTTGAGGACCACGTGGGCCATCGGCAACTCCCTAGTGCTTGACCGCGCCTTCTGTAAGGGCGCGTACGAAGTATCGTTGCAGGACGAGGAAAAGGACCACGACGGGCACGCTCATCATGAAGCTGGCAGCCATCAGACCCGGGAAATCGGTCGTGTTTTCCGAGAAGAAGCGCTGGATACCGACCGGCAATGTCAGCTGCTCGTTCTTGGAGAGGAAGGTGTACGCGTAGATGTATTCGTTCCATGCGCCGATGAAGGAATAGATCGCAGTGGCGATGATGCCTGGCGCCGAGAGCGGCATAACGATCAGGACAAAGGCCTGGAACCGCGTCGCCCCGTCGATGCGCGCCGCCTGCTCGAGCTGCACCGGGATGTTGTCGTAGAAGCCCTTGAGGAGCCAGATTGCCAGCGGCAGGCCGAAGGTGAGGTAGGTGAGAATGAGCGACCCATGCGTGTTCACCAGCCCGATCGCGCGCATCAGGATGAAGAGCGGCACGAGAAAGATCACCGCCGGGAACATGTTGCGCAGCAAGACGGCGAAGAACAGGAAGTTCCGGCCCGGGAACGTGAAGCGCGAAAACGCGTAGGCCGCGGGAACCGCCACGATCACCGAAAGGATGGTCGTGGCGGTGGAGACGAAAAGGCTGTTCCAGAAGAAGCGGAGGAAGTCCTGGCCGACGCTGTTCTGCGGATCGAGCAGCTTCTGGTAGCTGGCAAGGGTTGGTTGGTCAGGCCACCATTGCGGCGGGAGCTGCATCGCGGCGAAGCCGGACTTGATCGAGGTGAGCAGCATCCAGATCATCGGCAACGCGGTGTAGAGCAGCATGAACGTGAGGAAGATGCGCCCGCCCCATCGCCATCCGTCGATGCTCGCGCGTCGACGGGCCTGACCCAGACGGGCTGTCTCGGCGATCGTGCTCATGCGCCTGCATCCTTGCGTTCGTTTCCGCTTAGCGCGCGGACGTAGAAGTAGCCGAGCGTCATCAGGATGAGGAAAAGAAGCACCGAATAGGCCGATGCCACTCCCCAGCGCTGCCGGCCGAAGGCGAGCTCATAGATGTGGGTGATCCAGATGTGCGATGCGTTCGACGGCCCGCCGCCGGTCATGATCCAGGGGATGATGAAGGAATTGAAGTTGGCCACCGCCAGCAGCAGGATCGTCACTGTGGAGACGTTTCTCAAATGCGGGAAGGTGACGTGCCAGAAGCGCTGCCATGCATTGGCTCCGTCGACCTTGGCGGCGCGCAACAACTGCTCGGGGACTGTCTGAAGACCTGCCATCATCATGATCATGGCGAACGGAAACTCCCGCCAGATATTGACGACGATCAGGGAGGGCAGCACCGTGCTGACGCTGTCGATGAAATTCGGCGGCCGGTCGGCCAAACCTAGGCCGACCAGTACCGCGCCGATGATTCCAAAGTCCGAATGGTAGATCCACTTCCAGATATAGGATGCGGCGACCGCGCTGATGACCCAGGGAATGATCAGGACGGCGCGCAGCACGCCCCGGCCGACAAACTCGCGATGGAGCGCCAGCGCGCAGGCAAATCCCAGGACAAAGGAGATGAAGGTGGATGCCAGTGTCCAGATAAGGGTGTTGGAGGTGACCTTCCAGAACACCGGACTGGTGAGGATGGCGGTGTAGTTGCCGAAGCCGACGAAGATCTTGTCGCGGAGCTGCAGGCCGGGTGGCGTGTTGAAGAACGACAGCTCGATCGTGTAGTAGATCGGATAAGCGATGACGATCAGCATCACGGCAATCGCAGGAAGCACGTACGCGTAGTCAGCGCGATGCTCCCAAATCTTGCCTAGCAGGGGTAGCAATCTTCGCCGAGCCCCGGTCTTTCCGGCCACGATCGTCACTTTGGCGTGCCCTTGTTTTTCGGAGCGAGCCGGCTGCGCTCTCGGCGCAGCCGGCAAGATCGGGTCAGGCTTCGGCTAGAGGCCGCCGCCCATCAGGTCTTTCACCTTCTTGGCCGCGTCGTCCGCTGCCTGGTCGACGGTCATTGCTCCGGTCAGTGCATTCTGCAGCATGTCGGGGACGATGATGTTCATGATCTCCGGCGACTGCGGCAGCGCTGGGAACGGGATGCCGTATGGCAGCATCGAGGTGGTGACATCGAGGAACTTGATGCTGTCCAGACGTTCCTTCATCCATTTGGTCTTGAAGCCGTTAAGGTTGCCGGGGTTCGAGCCGGCGTAGGCCATCTTCAGCGACCATTCAGGGCTGGTCCACATGCAGATGATGGCCTTCGCGGCCGGCTCGTCTACCTTGCCGCCTTCGACATATTCGGGCTTCAGGATGTGAATGTTCGAGCCGCCGAACACCACTGCGCGCTTGCCGTCGGGGCCAGTGGGGATGAGGCCGTAGCGCATGTTGTCGATGACCGTCTGCGCCTTGTCCTTGTCGGTGCCCGTTGCCTTCTTCTGCAGGTCGAGCATGACATTGTAGTCGGACGGGTGCGAGATCATCATGCCGAGCTGGCCGGCCAGGAACAGCGGCTGGTTGTCGGCCTGCTGGTTGGTGAGTGCCGAAACCGGAACCGATTTGTCGCGGACATACATGTCATAAGAGGCCTGCAGCGCCGCCTTGCTCTGCGGGCTGTTGAGCTCGATGTCCTTATAGGTCGGGTTCGCCTTTGCTTCGTCGAAGACGCCGCCGCCATAGGCCCACAGCTGCGGCATGAAGCGGTACGGCGTATTGCCGGCATTCTTGCGTGCCACGAGGCCGTATCCGGCAATACCGAGCTTGTCGTGGATCTGCTTGGAATATTTGACGACATCGTCCCAGGTCGCCGGAGGCTTGTTCGGATCAAGGCCCGCGCGCTTGAAGATGTCGGCATTCCAGATGAACGCCATCGTCTCATTGTTGGTTGGAATGCCGTAGGTCACCCCGTCCCAGGTCACGGCTTTCATGGCGCCAGGCCAGAAATCCTCGGTCGAATACCCTACATCCTCGGGCTTGAGCGGCTCCAGATAGCCCTTTGAGGCGAACTCGGTGCCACCCAGGATTTGCAGGCGGACCGCCATCGGCGCTGCATTGCCAAGGAGCGCCGTGCGGAACTTGTCGAGGAGATCGTTATAGGTGAGGGCTTGTTCCTCGAGCTGGATGTTCGGATAGGTCTTTCGGAAGGTCTCGAAGAAGTCCTTGTAGTACTGGCGCAGGAGGTCGGGGTCGCCCTCGAACACGCCCTGATACCAGAAAGTCAGTCGCCCCTTGTAGTCGAGCGGGGTGACCTTGCCGCAATCGGCCGCCGTATCAAAATCCTGTGTGCCGGCAATGGAGCGCACATATTCCGGCGACCACTTGCTCAAGTCGACCGGCGCCGCGCCCAGCGCGGGTGCGGACATCAACGATGCCACTAAGGCAGTGGAGACAGTGCCGCGCAGGACGGCACCGCCGAGTGTAATCCTCGTCATAGGTATCCTCCAGGTTTCTCTCCCATGCCGCTCTGCATCGAGGCGAGCGGTCTTTGCTCGTCGACCGCGGGACAAGCTCAATCAATGTATCCCTTCGAGCAATTTGTACGTTTTCAGATCGCGGGTTGTCTGTCAACGCGATAAATCGTACATTGTTTATGGAAACCGTGCGTGATATCGAACAAAACGTGTATTGATCGAGGGGAGCCGGTCTTGGCCGAAACAAGCGATTTTAAAGCAGAGCCACCCGAGGGGATTGACCCTCTCGGGGCCTCAAGCGAGGGCGCCTCGCTTTATCAACTGATCAGGGAAGACATCATCGAAGGGCGGCTCGCCGCCAACGAGCGGCTTGTGGTAACCGATCTCGCCCGGCGTCACGGCACCTCGACCAACCCTGTGCGCGAAGCCCTGCAACTGTTGCGCGGCGAAGGCTTTGTCACCTTCGTTCCCAACCGCGGGGCGCGCGTTCGACCTATAGATCAGGATTTTGTCCGGGATATCTACGAGATCGGAGTCCTGATCGAGCCGGCTCTGACGCGATGGTTCGTGAATATGGCTACCGTCGAGGACATTGCTGAGCTCGAACGCATCCAGGGCCTGATCGAAGAGAACAACTTTGCCGACACGCTCAGGCACAGCGAACTGGATACCGCCTTCCATACCGTGATGTACCAGAGGCACTATAATCGCCATGCCGCCGAGCTTTGGTGGAAGCATCGGGAAGTGCTGCGAGCCGTGAGCCGGCGTTTCAATTTCACGCTCGCCCGGCGTGCGGCGATCATTCGCGAGCATCGCGAGCTCATCGCGCATGTAAAAGCGGGAAATGCGGACGAGGCAGCCGAACTCATTGCACGCCATGTCGAGGGCTCCGGGCGGCATGTCCTCGAACACATGCGCGCACGCAACGCCGCGCGGGCAGGGTAGAATATCCGGTCTGGAACATCGCTATCCCGACCACTTCAGATAGAGGCAATTGAGATGAAAATCACGAGCATTCGGCCGTGGCTAATCAAGTCCGATGCTTCTTATTGGGGGGAGTACCTGTTCGTCGAAGTGTCGACCAACGAGGGAGTGAGTGGCTGGGGAGAGATCACCACCACGACAAAGCTGGCCAACCGCGCGCTATGCACGATCTTGCGACAGATCGGTGCCGCCGTGACAGGCGAGGATCCAGCGCGTATCGAGCATCTGTGGCATAAGATTTTCCGGAGCTTCACATATATGGGCAGCCGTGGCGCTGCCGTCGAATGCGTGAGCGCCATCGACATAGCCCTCTGGGACATCCGCGGCAAAGTCCTCGACAAGCCGATCTACGAGTTGCTGGGCGGACCGCTGCGCGACGAAATCGCCCTCTATACCCATCCCAACCAGGCCAAGTTCACCAGCAAGGAGGCTGTGGTTCGTGAAATTCGAGACATCGTCGAGTCCGGCCACACTGGGCTGAAGTTCGATCCGTTCCCGCACCAGGGCCGCACCACCGATGGACTGTCGCGCGAGCAGCGGGACGGCTACCTCGACGGCAGTATGACTCGCAAGGACGAGCGAGAGGCGGCCGAACTCACAGCTCTCATCCGCGAAACGGCAGGCCCCGATGTCGACATCCTCATCGATGCGCATGGCCGCTTCGACGTTCCCACCGCCATTCGCCTCTGTCGCAGCCTCGAGGAGGCTGGCCAGATCAACTGGTTCGAGGAACCTTGTCCGCCCGAAAGCCTCAACGCGCTCAAGCAGGTGCGTGAGAAGGTCAGCGCTGCCATCTCGTGGGGCGAGCGCGGCCACACGAAATGGGATTTCGTGCCGGTGCTGGAGAACAGGCTCGCCGACTACATCATGCCCGACGTGACCTGGACCGGCGGCATTACCGAACTCAAGAAGATTTCCGCCCTGTGCGAAGCCTACTACATCCCGGTCTCGCCCCATGATGCCGCTGGACCGATAAACGTGGTTGCGGGAGCGCAGGTGATGATGACCGTTCCTAACTTCTACAAGCTCGAAACGTCGGAGTGGGATCTCTCCAAATACGATCATCTCATCGACACGCCGCTCGACGTTTCGAACGGCAGCCTCAAGCTGACGTCGAGGCCCGGTCTCGGTGTCGAGATGAACCGCGACTATCTGCAGGCTCACGAGATCGAGCTGAGTTAGCCGTGCCCGCCGGCCCATGTGCGGGTCACAAGCCCCATCGACCAGAACGAGGATAAGTCATGCCAGAGACGGGTGGAGCCGACGGGGCGCTCAATCGGGTGAACACGAGTTCCATGCCGTCCGAGCTCCGCATCACCGACATGCGTGTTGCCGAAATCGTCGGCGCGCCGTTCACCTCGGCACTGCTCAAGATTTACACCAACCAGGGCATCGTCGGACTTGGCGAGGTGCGTGACGGCGCCAGCGCCACCTACGCGCTGATGCTGAAGAGCCGGCTGCTGGGCGAGAACCCTTGCGACATCGATCGCCTGTTCCGCCGCATCAAGCAGTTTGGCGGGCACGGCCGGCAAGGCGGCGGCGTCTCCGCAGTCGAGATCGCGCTGTGGGATCTCGCAGGCAAGGCCTATGGCGTCCCGATCTATCAGATGCTGGGCGGCAAGTTTCGCGATCACGTGCGCGTCTATTGCGATACCGACGCCGAGAAGCCCAGCGGCGCCGAAACCGGCAGGCGCCTCAAGGCGCGCATGGACCGCGGCTTCACCTTCCTCAAGATGGACCTGGGCTTGATGCAGATCGCCCATGTCCCGGGCGCTGTGACAGCGCCCGCCGGCGCTCTCGACGGGTTTTATGCCAACCCGCGCGGCCGGGGCGGCACCCCCGAGGAGCGTAAGGCCCGCAACCTCGCCTACGATGCGCAGAACGTGCAGCACCCGTTCACGGGGCTGCATTTCACCGAGAAGGGGATCGATCTGCTCGAACAATATATCCACGAGGTTCGCGAGGTCATCGGCTACGAGATCCCTTTAGCCATCGATCATGTCGGCCACATCTCGCTGCAGGACGGCATACGGCTATCGCGCCGTATCGAGAAATATGCCCCTGCCTGGCTCGAGGACGTGATCCCCTGGCAATACACCGAGCAATACCGGCAACTGCAGGAAGCCACCACGGTGCCGATCTGCACCGGCGAGGACATCTACCTCAAGGAGGCCTTCGAGCCCCTGCTCAAGAGCGGCGGCGTCTCGATCATCCATCCGGACCTGCTCACCAGCGGCGGCATCCTCGAAACCAAGAAGATCGGCGACATGGCGCAGGACCACGGCGTCGCCATGGCGATCCATATGGCCGAAAGCCCGATCGCCGCGACGGCCGCGGCGCATGTCGCCACCGCGACCGAAAACTTCATGGCGCTCGAATACCACTCCGCCGATGTCGACTGGTGGGACGACATCGTCACCGGCCTGCCCAAGCCGCTCGTCAAGAACGGCTTCATCACCGTGTCCGACAAGCCTGGGCTGGGCATAGACGATGTAGTCGACGAGGTGATCAGCCAGCATCTGCAACCGGGTGTCACGGGGATATGGCAATCCACCGAGCATTGGGACAATGAGTATAGCTGGGACCGGACCTGGAGTTAGCCCAGACCCCTTGCCCTCATTCCCCCAGCGCTCACAGGCCAACGACCGACCATTCGTGTCGACCTTCCCAGGGGAGACGCGAAGAAAGAAACGGACGAAACCATGATCTACGAACTGCGTATCTATGACTGCCTGCCGGGCAGGCTGCCGGCTTTGCTCAAGCGCTTTTCCGACCAGACGCTGGCCATCTGGGAGAGGCATGGCATCCGCCAAGCCGGGTTTTTCACCACGGCGATCGGCGAAAACAGCAATCGCCTCACCTATTTCCTCGCCTGGGAATCGCTGGCCGAGCGTGAGGTGAAGTGGGCGGCTTTCGTCACCGATCCGGCATGGCACAGGGCCCGGGACGAGTCTGAGCGCGACGGGCAGATCATTGCCAATATCAGCAGCCAGCTGCTCACGCCGACAGCTTTCTCGTCTGTGAAATAGGACTGCGCCATGAAGATCACCGACCTGCGCTGTGCCGTCATCGGCAAGCACCCCATAGTGCGCATCGTGACCGATGAGGGCCTCTATGGCCTTGGCGAGGTCGAGTTCACCAAGACCTACCTCAAGCCCTTTGTGCTGCATTTCCGCGACGCGCTGATCGGCGAGGATCCGACAGACGTCGAGCGAGTGATGCTGAAGATCCGCCAACGCGGCTCGTTCAAGCCCTATGGCGCTGCCGTTTCCGCCATCGAGCATGCCTTGTGGGACATCGCCGGCAAGGCGGCTGGCGTGCCGGCCTACAAGCTGCTCGGCGGCAAGGTGCGTGACAAGGTGCGTGTCTACAACGGCTCGATCCGCCGCAAACGCACGGGCGATCGGCCGGAGGATTACGCCGCCGACGTCAAATGGATGATGGAGCAGCCGCAGAACTTCTTCATGATCAAGCAGGGAATCTCGTTCCATTCCAATATGAAGGACACCATCGAGGGCTTCCATTACGGCGTGACGCAGAAGAAGGCCGGCTATCACGGCGCCATGGATCAGGGCATGATCAGCGAGCGCGGTTTCAATCACATGCTCGACTGCGTGATCGCGATGAAGGAAGTGCTGGGCGACAAGGTCAGCCTGGCGCTCGACTGCGGCCCGGGCTGGATGTTGCCGGATGCGATCAGGTTCGCCCGCGCGGTCGAGAAGTACAATCTGATGTGGCTCGAGGACATGCTGACCGGCGACTATGTGCCCTGGGTCAATCCACAGGCCTACCGGGAGCTGACGACCTCCACCTCGACGCCGATCCATACCGGCGAGCAGATCTACCTGCGCCACAATTTCAAGGAACTGATCGAGACCCAGGCGGTGCGCGTCATCGGCCCCGATCCGGCCGATATTGGCGGCATTGCCGAGCTCAAATGGGTCGCCGAGCACGCCTACATGCACTCAATCCTGATGGCGCCGCACGGCACCGCCAACGGCCTGCTCGGCCTCGGCGCGCTGATCAATGTCTGCGCCACCTTGCCCGCCAACTACGTGGCATTCGAATATCCCAGCGCCTCGGACCCGTGGTGGAACGATATCGTCATCGGCCTGCCCAAGCAGGTGGTAAAGGATTCGATGGTCGATCTGCTCGAAGCTCCCGGGCTCGGGCTCGACATCGACGCCCAGGGTGCCAAGCAGTATCTGCTGGCAGAGGACGCCGGGTTCTTCGACTGATTGGGCGTCAAGCCAGCCTAGGCGCGTGAACGCTCACCGGATGCGTTGTCCGTCTTCGCCGAAGAGCCGCGCCGATGCGGGCGCAAAATGCAGGATGATCTTGTCGCCGGTCCTTGGTTGCGACGACCGCCGCTCCGCGATGATGGTCTCGCCGGTCGCCAGCGTAGCGTGGACATAGGACGTGGAGCCCATCGCTTCGACGAATTCCACCTTTGCCTCGAGGTCGATACCGCTGTCCTGGTCGAGATGTTCGGGCCTCAGGCCCAGCCGCAGTTGCCGTCCGGGCTCAAGCGGGGTCTGTGCCGGGCTGTCCATCTCTTGGCCTCCAAACGCGAGACGGCCCCCCGCCTGCACAATGGCGGTCAGAAAGTTCATCCGCGGGGAGCCGATGAAACCCGCGACGAACGCGTTGTCGGGATCTTGATAGAGGTCTTGCGGTGTGCCGATCTGCTCGATGCGCCCACTGCGCAGCACAATGATCCGATCGGCCATGGTCAGCGCTTCAGTCTGGTCGTGCGTCACATAGATCATGGTGTTGCCAAGGACCCGGTGGAGCTTGGCGAGTTCCACGCGCATCTGCACCCGCAGCTCGGCATCCAGATTGCTGAGCGGCTCATCGAAGAGAAACACCTTCGGGTCGCGGACGATCGCGCGCCCTATTGCCACCCGTTGGCGCTGTCCTCCCGAGAGCTGGGCCGGCTTGCGCTGCAAATAGTCTTCGAGCTGCAGGATCTTGGCCGCGCGCCCGACCTTGCTGGCGATTTCCTCCTTCGGGCGGTGCGCCATCCGCAGGCCGAAGCTCATGTTGTCCGCCACCGTCATGTGCGGATAGAGCGCATAGGACTGGAACACCATCGCCACTCCGCGGTCGGCAGGCTCGGCGTCTGTCACGTCGTCGCCGCCGATGAAGATCTCGCCCCCGCTCGTCTCTTCGAGCCCGGCAATCATGCGCAGCAGGGTGGATTTTCCGCAGCCCGACGGGCCAACGAATACGGCGAACTCGCCCTCCTCGATCGAAAGCGAGACATCGCGGATAACGTCCGTCGATCCAAAGCTCTTGCTGACCTGTTTCAGTTCGACACGCGCCATCGGCTAACCTTTCACTGCGCCCACGGCGATGCCCGAAACAATTCGTCGCTGGAACAGGATGTAAAGAACAACGATCGGCGCCGCCGCGATGACGATGCCAGCGGTAAACAGGGGTATCTGGTCCGAGTACTGGCCCTTGAGCGCGGAAATCCCCACCATGAGGGTGCGGTGCTTCTGCATGACCAGCAGGGAGATCAGAATGTCGTTCCAGCAGCTCAGCGTGTTGAGGATGGCCAGCGTCACCAATGCCGGCGTTCCCAGGGGCAGCATCACGTGCCACCAGACCTGCAGCAGCGAGGCCCCGTCGATCCGCGCCGCTTCGATCAGCTCGCGCGGCAGCCCGGAGTAGAACGCCGTCATCATGTAGACCGAGAAAGGCAGGAAAAATGCGGTGTAGGACAAGATGAGCCCGATGTGCGTGTTGACCAGGTTGAGGGCAAGCATCGTGCGCATGAAGGGCACCAGCACGACCTGCACGGGGATCATCAGCGACGACAGGATTACCGCGAACAGGAAGCGCCGATAGGGAAAGCGCAGCGACGCGAGGGCGAAGCCGGCCATGGAAGACACGACCATCAACAGGATGACCGCCCCGAGCGTCGCAATCACGGAATTGAGGAAATACTCATCAAGGTGCGCCCGGGTCCAGGCTTGCACGAAGTTGTCGAGCGTGGGCTGCACGGCGAGCCCGAAGCGGTCGAGCATGTAATCGTGACGTGTCTTGAGCGCGTTGTTGACGGCGAAAAAGATCGGGTAGAGGCAGCTCAAGGCCAGCAACCCCATCGGGATCGCCGCGATCCTCAGGGTCAGCCGCTGTCGTTTTCCTGCTCCTGACACGACCTCTCCTTCAGATGTTCGCGTTGCGCGACAAGATGCGAATCTGCAGCCATGCGAGAATGCTCGTCATGAAAAACAGGACCATCGAGACAGCCGCGGCGTAGGCGGGCCGGTTGAGCTTTCCCTGTGCGGCCCAGATC